>DATHJG010000065.1:0-8059 GCA_035489875.1 Solirubrobacteraceae bacterium
CGAGCAGACGTTCGAGCGCCTGCGCAACACGACGCCGGAGGCGCTGGTCTCGAGGATGCGCGTCAACCACGCGATGATCCTCAACGTCGTCAACCAGCCCGCGGATCCGGTCGCGACGCTGCGCGCGCTGATGGAGGACAACCATGAGGACGAGCGCAGCCGCGTGCGCCTCGCCGAGCAGGCCCGGTCGCTGAGCGAGGAGCTACTCGCCTCCGGGGTGCTCGAGGCGCAGGCCGAGCCCGACCAGTACGGCCGGACGCTGCGGCTGGCGCCTGCGCTGCAGGCCGACTTCGCGCTCAACCAGCCGCTGGCCTCCTTCGCGCAGGCCGCGTTCGACCTGATCGACCCCGAGGCCGAGACCCACGCGCTCGACGTGCTGTCCGTGGTCGAGTCGATCCTCGACGACCCGACGCCGGTCCTGATGGCGCAGGCGTTCAAGGAGCGCGGGGAGGCCGTCGCCGAGATGAAGGCCGACGGCATCGAGTACGAGGAGCGGATGGAGCTGCTCGAGCAGGTCACCCACCCGCGGCCGCTGGCCGAGCCGCTCGAGCAGGCGCTGCGGCTGTACCGCGAGACCCACCCGTGGGTCCTCGAAGCCGATCTCTCGCCGAAGTCGGTCGTGCGCGACATGTACGAGTCGGGGCGGACGTTCACCGAGCTCGTCTCCTACTACGGCGTCGCCCGCTCGGAGGGGCTCGTCCTGCGCTACCTGAGCGACGCCTACCGGGCGCTGCGCAAGACGGTGCCCGAGCGCATCCGGACCGAGGAGCTCGACGACATCATCGAGTGGCTCGGCGAGACGGTGCGCCAGATCGACTCGAGCCTGCTCGACGAGTGGGAGGCGCTGACCGATCCCGACGCCGTCGCCCGGGCGCTGGCCGCGGCAGCCGCTGGCGAGCCGCCCGCGCCGCCGCGCTCGATCACCGCCAACGAGCGGGCCTTTCGGGTGATGCTCCGCAACGCCATGTTCCAGAAGGTGCAACTCGCCGCGCGCGACCGTTTCACGGAGCTCGGCCAGCTCGAGACGGCCGCGGCGGCGCTCAGCGAGCCGCCGACCCGGGTGACGATGACCGCCGCGGCGTGGGAGGAGCGACTCGGCGCCTACTGGGACGAGCACGAGACCATGGGCTCCGGGCCTGCCGCGCGCGCACCGGAGCTGCTGATGATCGACCGCTCACCGCCGGATGCCGACGGTCGGACCTGGACCGCGCGACAGATCATCGACGATCCCGAGGGCCACCATGACTGGGCGATCGTCGCGACGGTCGACCTCGACGCCTCGGACGCGGCAGGCGAGCCGGTGATCCGGACGCAGTCGTTCGAGCCGCCGCCGGTGGCGCGGTCGGTACGACCCGCACCCGCTCGATGACGTTGTCATCCGCCGCGAGCGCGAGCGCGGCTTGTCGCGGCCGTCCACGCGATCGCAGCGCGGGATCGAGCACGTGGAACGCGACGAGTTCGGCCGCGTGCCTCGAGTCGTCGTCGTACTGCTCCTCGGCGCACGTCCATAAGAGTGGCTGATGGGTTCTCGAATCTCATTATTGGAAGCCGACCGCCGGTCGCGCTTTCCTGGCGTCATGTTCCAACGCGACCTCGGCACTCGGACGGAAGTGCAAGTCAGCGCCCTCGGCCTCGGCTGCTGGGCGATCGGCGGCCCGTGGACCTTCAACGGCCAGCCCGCGGGCTGGGGCGAGGTGGACGACGACGAGTCCATCCGCGCGATCCGGCACGCGCTCGACCTCGGCGTCACGCTGTTCGACACCGCCGACGTCTACGGCTGCGGCCACAGCGAGCGCGTGCTCGGTAGGGCGCTCGCCGGGCGTCGCGACGAGGTGGTGATCGTCACCAAGGTCGGCAACCTCTTCGACGAGCAGAGCCGGACCGGCGGTGGCAGCGACCTCAGCCCCGCGTATCTGCGGCGCGCGTGCGACGCGAGCCTGCGCCGCCTCGACACCGACCGCATCGACGTCTACCTGATCCACGACGGGCTCCACGCGCCGGAGGACGTTCCGGCGGTCATCGACGTGCTCGAGGAGCTCGTGGCGGCCGGCAAGCTGCGCTGGTACGGCTCGAGCATGTCCGATCCCGCGATCGTGCGCGCAATGGCCAAGGGGCGTCACATGGTCGCGGTAGAGCATGAGCTCAACGTGCTACGCGGCGAGTTCGAGGCGCTGAGCGTCGCGGAGGACCTCGGGCTGGCGAGCCTCAATCGCACGCCGCTGGCGATGGGCCTCTTGAGCGGGCGCTACCGCCCGGATGCGCTGCCGGCCGCCGACGACGTGCGCCGCAACGCCCCGTGGTGGGACTTCTTCGACGAAGGCGCGATGGAGCGCTGGCTCGAGCGCATCGCCGACGCTCGCGCTGAGCTGACCGCGGACGGGCGCTCGCTCGTCCAGGGCGCGCTCGGCTGGATCTGGGGCCGCAGCCCGGCGACGCTCCCACTCCCGGGATTCCGCACCGTCGCCCAGGTGCAGGAGAACATCGGCGCCGCCGAGCACGGGCCGCTTCCCGCCGAGCGCATGGAGCGCATCCGCGCGATCCTGGGAGAGCCACTGCCGGCGTGACGCGCCGCGGAGCGGGCGTGTGGCGGCCGCGACCCCAGGCGCTCGCTTCTCGTCCCAAGCAGGCGTCTCGGGCATCCGAGCGGAGACGCTCGCTCGTCGTCCGGAGCGAGCATCTCCGAGCGGCGAGCCGAGATGCCCGCTTTGCATCGGAACGGCGAACCTTCCCAGTCGCCGCTGGGGAGGAACCGATGGCCATGGGCAGCCTGGCCTGCGGCACGGCATTCAGCCGTTTCCGCAGCTCAGCCCTCGTGGCTTGGTTGTCACGTTCGCGTGCCGGGCGGTGTCTCGATGCCCAACAGGCAAACGTAGATGGAGGACACCATGGCACTACGCGTTTCGAAGGCGGAGCTCACTCCCGAGCTCAGCGAAAGCATGATCAAGCACTTGGGTGTCGTGCCCGAACCCGCCGGGGTGTTGGGGCATAACCCCAAGGTCGCCGAGGCAGCCCTCGGGCTCGGGGGCAAGGTGAGCGAGTGGGATGCGGCCGACGAGAGCCTCAAGTCGTTCGCGCACATGGCCGTCGCGGCACAGGTTGGCTGCAGCTGGTGTCTCGACTTCGGCTACTTCCAGGCGCAGAACGAGAACCTGGACATGGCCAAGGCGAGCCAGGTGCCGCGTTGGCGGGAGTCGGAGGTGTTCACGCCGCTGGAGCGGGACGTCATGGAGTACGCCGAGGCCATGACGAACATGCCGCTGACCGTGACCGACGAGCTGTCCGCGCGTCTGCTCGACCGGCTCGGCCCGGCGGCGATGGTCGAGCTCACCGCGTACATCGCATTTTCGAACTTCTCGACCAGGAGCAACGTGGCGCTCGGGATCGAGTCGCAGGGCTTCTCCTCTGCGTGCGAGATTCCGCTGGCCGCGCGCTCTGAGGTTTCGGCGGTAGCGTTGACGCCGTGACCGACGACCCGTTCGTCGACCATCGCAGCCTGCTCTTCACCGTCGCCTACGGGATGCTCGGCTCCGCGGCCGACGCCGAGGATGTCGTGCAGGAGACCTGGCTGCGGTGGGCCGACATCGGCGACGCTGCCCGGGACGAGGTGCGCGACCCGCGCGCGTACCTGGTCCAGATGGTCAGCAGGCAGGCGCTGAATCGGCTGCGCACGCTGGCCAGGCAGCGCGAGGACTACGTCGGGGAGTGGCTGCCCGAGCCGTTGCTGACGAGCCCCGACGTGGCTGAGGACGTCGAGCTCGCCGAAAGCGTCTCGATCGCGATGCTCACCGTGCTCGAGACGCTCGGGCCGGCCGAGCGCGCGGTCTTCGTGCTGCGCGAGGTGTTCGACGTGCCGTACGACCAGATCGCCGAGGCCGTGGGCAAGTCCTCTGAGGCGGTCAGGCAGATCGCGCACCGGGCGCGCGGACACGTGACCGCGCGGCGCCCTCGGATGGAGGTGAGCCGCACCGAGCAGCAACGCGTCGTGGAGCGGTTCCTCGCCGCCGTCACCACGGGTGACGTGCAGGGCCTTATGGACGTGCTCGCACCCGACGTCGTCCTGGTCGCGGACGGCGGGGGCCTGGCTCCCGCGGTCCGGCGCCCGATCGAGGGCATGGAGCGGGTGGCGGCGTTCCTGTCTCGCTTCTCGCAGGTCGCGCCGGGCGCGGAGGTCGCCACGCTGCTGATCAACGGCGCGGTCGCGGCCCGGATCGACCCGGCCGGCGAGTTCAACACCGCCCTCACCTTCGTGGTCGAGGACGGCCGGATCGCCCGCATCTACGTGATCCGCAATCCGCACAAGCTCGGGCGACTGGAAGAGGTGGCGGAGCTGCGGCGGTGACAGCCCAAGGGTTGCGTCATGCAAGCCTGATACCTGGGACCGAGGCATCTCGCACTGGACCTCGCCGGCGACCGCTCCGGACGAATCGCAGGCGTCTCATTCGGCCTGGCCACGGTCGTCGGTCGCCGCCGTGCGATCATGGCTCCCGCCGGCCGGGTTGTCCCCTCGCGCGGTGTACGTTCGTCGTAGAGGCGAGACCCGCTTCAGAGGAGGACCCGATGAAATACCTGCTTCAGATCTACGACGGCGGCGCGATGGCCGATTTCATGCGCCTCTCTGCGGACGAGCAGGACGCGATCGTGCGGGAGTATGGTGCCATCGGCGAGTCTCCCGGAGTCCTCGGCGGCGAGCAGCTGCAGCCCGTCGATACGGTCACGACGGTGCGCGTTGAGGGCGGACAGATGCTGCTCAGCGACGGTCCGTTCGTCGAGGCGAAGGAGTACCTCGGCGGGTACTGCCTCGTCGAGGCGGACGGGCTCGACGCAGCGCTGGAGATCGCGGCGCGGATCCCGGCCGCGCGGATGGGCGGCGCGGTCGAGGTGCGGCCCGTGCTGGAGAGGTAGCGCTGCTCGAGCAGGTCTTTCGCGACGAGTGGGGTCGCGTCCTGGCGAGCCTGGTCGGCTTCCTCGGCGATTTCGACCTCGCCGAGGAAGCCGCTCAGGAGGCCTTCGCGGTCGCCGCGCAGCGCTGGCCGCGCGATGGCACGCCGCCCAACCCGGGCGCCTGGCTCACGATCACCGCCCGCAACCGCGCGATCGACCGCCTGCGTCGCGACCGCGCCCTCGCCGCCAAGACGCGCCTGCTCGACGTGCCTGAGGCCGCGGAGGACGAGATGGACGAGAGGACCTTTCCCGACGAGCGCCTGGAGCTGATCTTCACCTGCTGTCATCCGGCACTCGGGCTCGAGGCGCAGGTCGCCCTGACGTTGCGCGCGCTCGGCGGTCTGCGCACCGAAGAGATCGCCCGCGCGTTCCTCGTTCCCGAGGAAACGATGAAGCGGCGGCTTTCGCGGGCGAAGCGCAAGATCAGGGATGCGGGCATCGGCTTCAGCGTTCCGGCCGACCACCGGCTTCCGGAGCGGCTCGCGGCGGTGCTGGCGGTCGTCTATCTGATCTTCAACGAGGGCTACGGCGGCCGCGTCGATCTGGCCGCGGAGGCGCTCCGGCTCGGGGGCGCGCTTGCCGAGCTGATGCCGGATGAGCCCGAGGTGCACGGGTTGCACGCGCTGATGCTGCTCAACGACGCGCGCCGCGAGGCGCGGTTCGACGATGGCGAGCTGGTGCTGCTCGCAGACCAGGATCGCTCGCGCTGGGACGCCGCAAAGATCGCTCGCGGGCGGGAGGCGCTCGACCGGGCCTTCGCGCTGCGGGGCGGCGGGCAGTACGTCATCCAGGCGGCGATCGCGTCGCTGCACATGGACGAGGCGCGCGACTGGCCCCAGATCGCCGCGCTCTACGAGGCGCTCGTCCGGCTGACCGGCTCTGCGGTCGTGGAGTTGAACCGGGCGATCGCGGTGGCCGAGACGGACGGAGGCGAAGCAGGGCTTGCGCTTGTCGATCAGCTCGACCTCGACGGCTACCAGTACTTCCACGCGACGCGCGCCGACCTGCTCCGCCGCCTCGGCCACCGCGACGAGGCGCGCGCGGAGTACGAACGCGCGCTCGAGCTCGCGCACACCGATCCCGAGCGCCGCTTCCTGCAGCGGCGCATCGCGGAAGTCGGCGCGTAGCCGTCACCGCACGCGGCGAAGGGGTGTCCCCTTCCGCGCCGCTCGTTCGTGGCCAGGACATGAGCACTACGCATTCCGCGCAGGACAGCCAACAGCTCGCCGGCACGCGCTGGCGGCTCGATCCGTCGGACTCGAGCGCCGAGTTCCGCGTCCCCAACTTCTGGGGTCTCACCTCGGACAAGGGTCGCTTCCAGCGCCTCGACGGCTGGCTCGAGGTCGATGACGACCATCAATGGCGCATGGAGCTGACCCTGGACGCCGCCAGCCTCGACACCGGCAACCGCAGGCGCGACCGGCACCTGCGCTCGGCCGACCTCTTCGACGTAGAGCGCCACCCCGAGATGCGCTTCCGCTCGAGCAGCGTGAACGACCACGGCGGCGGCCGTCTTGGAGTCGAGGGCGAGCTCGAGGCGGCGGGAGAGCGCGCCCGGTTGCAGGTCGAGGTAACCGTCAAGCACGCCGACGGCCGGCTCGATCTCGACGCCGCGGCGACCGTCGACCAGCGACAGCTGGGCATGACCTTCAGCCCGCTGGGCATGGTCAGGACCCCAACCGCCCTCAGCGTCCACGCGCGCCTACGACCCGAGCGCTGATTCGTCGCCTGGAGGCCCTCCCCATGACAGATCCCCATCACGACCGCCGGTGGCTGATCCTCGGGGTCATCGGCATCGCCCAGCTGCTGGTCGTCCTCGACGTGACGATCGTCAACATCGCGCTCCCCTCCGCGCAGGCCGACCTCGGCTTCTCCGACGACGACCGCCAGTGGATCATCACGGCGTACGCGCTCGCGTTCGGCAGCCTGTTGCTGCTCGGCGGCCGCATCGCCGACCTGTTCGGCCGTAAGTGGACGTTCATCGCCGGCCTGCTCGGCTTCGCCGGCGCGTCCGCCCTCGGCGGCGCGGCTCAGAGCTTCGACCTGCTCGTCGCGGCCCGCGCGCTGCAGGGCGCCTTCGGCGCGATGCTCGCTCCCGCAGCGCTCTCGATCCTGGCGACCACGTTCACCGATCCCGGCGAGCGCGGCAAGGCGTTCGCCGTCTACGCCGCGATCGCCGGCATGGGCGGCGCGATCGGACTGCTGCTCGGCGGCGCGCTGACCGAGCTGCTCGACTGGCGCTGGTGCCTGTACGTGTCGATCGTCTTCGCGGTCCCGGCCGCGATCGCCGGCGCGCGCCTGCTGCACCACGTCCCCAGCCCGGCCCGGCCGCGGCTCGACATCCCCGGCGCGCTGACCGCGTCCTCGGGCCTGTTCGCGCTCGTGTTCGGCCTGGCCCGCGCCGAGTCCGACGGCTGGGGCGATCCCGTCACGCTCGGGTTCCTGGCCGCCAGCGCCGTGTTGCTGCTCGTCTTCGTCGCCCTGCAGGGCCGCGTCGCGCATCCGCTGCTGCCGCTGCGCGTCGTCGCCGACCGCGACCGCGGCGCCTCGTTCCTCGCGATCGGGACCGCCAGCGCGGGCATCTTCGGCATCTTCCTGTTCCTCACGTTCTACCTGCAGAACACCAAGGGCATGACGCCGCTCGAGACCGGGCTCGCGTTCCTGCCGCTCAGCTTCTCGATCGCGCCCACCGTGGCGATCGTGACGACGCGGATCCTTCCCCGCACCGGCCCGCGCCCGCTCGTTCCGCTCGGGATGGCTACCGCCGCACTCGGCATGCTGCTGCTGACGCGCATCGGCGTCGACACGGCGTACGCATCGCACGTCCTCCCGTCGCTGGTCCTGATCGGAGTCGGCTTCGGGCTGATCGTGGGGCCGTCGTTCGCGACAGCCACCTTCGGCGTGCCGGCCGGGGACAGCGGCGTCGCCTCGGCGATGATCAACACGTCCCAGCAGATCGGCGGCTCGATCGGGACCGCGCTGCTGA
Source organism: Solirubrobacteraceae bacterium (assembly GCA_035489875.1). Lineage (GTDB taxonomy): Bacteria > Actinomycetota > Thermoleophilia > Solirubrobacterales > Solirubrobacteraceae > DASQMT01. The sequence continues at coordinate 7,928 of DATHJG010000065.1, forward strand.
GCACGCTCGCCGCCTCCGCCGCGACCGACTTCCTCACGGATCACGGGCCGGCCCCCGAGGTGCTGCGCCAGGCCGCCGTCGAGGGATACACCACGGCGTTCTGGTGGGCGGCGGGCATCTTTGCCGTCGGCG
>DATHJG010000066.1:0-7867 GCA_035489875.1 Solirubrobacteraceae bacterium
CCAGGTCGCGCGACCCGACGAGGAAGTAGAGCATCTCGGTCCCGACCATCCCGGCGTCCAGCACGGTCGCGCCCTCGGCGACTATGCCGTCGCGGTAGCGCGCCGCCAGCTCGGGCGCGGTCAGGCGCATGTCGCGCCCGAGGCCGATCCGCAGCGCGCTCGTCGCCTTGCCGCGCAGCCCGCCGAGCACGCGAGCGAACGCCCGGCCGACCTGCTCGGCGACGTCGCCGTCGATCTGGTCGCCGTACAGGCCGCGGACGTCGTTGGCCTTGAAGATCTCGTTGGGAACGGTCGTCGGCATGGGCGGCGAGTGTATGAGGCTTAGGCCCGGATCCACGATGATCGGTGGATCCGGGCCTTAGACTGCGGCGCCGTGCAGCGGCTCTGCGTCTTCACCGGCTCCAGCCCCGGCGGGCACCCCGACTACGCGCAGGCGGCGGACGGGCTGGGGCGCGCGCTCGCCGGTCAGGGGATCGGCCTCGTCTACGGCGGCGCGAGCGTCGGGCTGATGGGCGTGCTCGCCGACGCGGTCCTGGACGCGGGCGGCGAGGTCGTGGGCGTGATCCCCCAGGCGCTCGTCGACCGCGAGATCGCGCATCCCCGGGTGCGCGACCTCCGCGTCGTCGGGTCGATGCACGAGCGCAAGGCGCTGATGGCCGACCTCGCGGACGGGTTCATCGCGCTGCCGGGCGGGATGGGGACGCTGGAGGAGCTGTTCGAGGTCTACACCTGGACGCAGCTCGGGCTGCACGCCAAGCCGCTCGGCCTGCTCGACGTGCGCGGCTACTACGGGCTGCTCGCGGCGTTCCTCGACCACGCGGTCGCCGAGCGCTTCGTCACCGCCGAGCATCGCGAGATGCTCGTCATGGCGGACGGGGCGGAGGCGATGATCGAGGCGTTCCGGCGCTGGCGCCCGCCCGTCGGCACCAAGTGGATCGACCGGTCGGCCACGTGAGCGCCACGACGCTCCACACGCTGCGCGTGTTCCTCGGCCCGGACGGCGGCGGCGGGAACCCGCTCGGCGTCGTCCTCGACGGCGGAGCGGTCCCGGCGGACGCGCGCCAGGCCGTCGCCGCCGACCTCGGCTTCTCCGAGACCGTCTTCGTCGACGACCGCGCCACGGGCGCGCTGCGCATCTTCACCCCGGCGGTCGAGCTGCCGCTCGCCGGCCACCCGCTGGTCGGCACGGCGTGGCTGCTCGCGCACACCGGCGCGCCGGTGGACACGCTGCGCCCGGCCGTGGGCGACGTCCCGACGTGGGTAGACGGCGAGCTGACGTGGATCCGCGCGCGGGAGGAGTGGGCGCGGCTCTACGACGTGGCGCAGCTCGGCTCGCCGGCCGAGGTCGACGCGCTCGCCGCGCCGGGCGGCGACGCGATGGTCGCGGCGTGGGCGTGGGAGGACGAGGCGGCGGGCCGCGTGCGCGCGCGGGTGTTCCCCAACGGCATCGGGATCGAGGAGGACGAGGCGACCGGTGCCGCCGCGCTCCAGCTCGGCGCGCTGATCGGGCGCGACATCGCGATCCGCCAGGGCGCCGGCTCCGAGCTCCACGCCCGGCCGGGCGACGACGGGACGGTCGCCGTGGGCGGACGCGTCGAACTCGTGTCCGAGCGCCCGTACCTTGCCTGACCTGCTAGCTGCCGACACCGCCGTGGTCCTCTGCGGGGGGCGTGGGACGCGGCTGCAGGAGCACGCCCAGGCGATCCCCAAGCCGCTCGTCGAGGTCGGCGGGCTGCCGATCGTCTGGCACGTCGTCTCGCTCTACGCCAGGCAGGGCGTCGAGCGCGTGCTGCTGCTGACCGGATACCGGTCCGAGCTCGTGGAGGCGTTCGCGGCGAGCGCCGACTGGCCCGGCGGGGTCCGGGTCGAGTGCGTCGAGACCGGCGTCGAGACGCCGACCGGCGGGCGCATCCACGCGGTCGCCGAGCGCCTGGACGGCGCGCCGTTCTTCGCCACCTACGGCGACGGCGTCGCCGACGTCGACCTCGCGGGACTGTCCGCGGCGCACGCGGGCGCCGGCGCGCTGGTGACGATGACCGTGGTCCGGCCCGAGCTGCCGTTCGGCGTGGCGGTGCTCGACGAGCGCGACCGCGTGACCGGGTTCCGCGAGAAGCCGCGCGCCGAGCACTGGATCAACGGCGGCTTCTTCCTCTGCGAGCCGGGCTTCGGCGCCCATCTCGGCCCCGACCTCGTGCTGGAGCACGAGCCGCTGGAGGGCGTCGCGGCGGCCGGCGGCCTCCACGCGTACCGGCACGAGGGCTTCTGGGCCTGCATGGACACGTACAAGGACGCGGTGCGGCTGAACGACCTCTGGGCGTCCGGCGATCCGCCCTGGGTCGCAGGCTCGAAGTAGAATCGAGCGCCATGGCCGGACATTCCAAGTGGGCTGGGATCAAGCACAAGAAGGCGATCGTCGACGCCCGCCGCGGCAAGCTCTTCACCAAGCTCGCGCGGGCGATCACGGTGGCGGCGAAGGAGGGCGGGGGCGACGTCGACGGCAATCCGGGGCTCAACCTCGCCGTGCAGAAGGCCAAGGACGCCTCGATGCCGAAGGACAACATCGAGCGCGCGATCGCGAAGGGCACCGGCGAGGGTGGGGACGCCGATGCGCTCGAGGCCGTCACCTACGAGGGCTACGGCGCGGCCGGCGTGGCGATCCTGGTCGAGGCGACGACCGACAACCGCAACCGCACGGGCTCCGAGGTCCGCCACACGTTCTCCAAGCACAACGGGAACCTGGGCGAGCCCGGCTCGGTCGCGTACCTGTTCGACAAGAAGGGCGTCGTTGTCGTCGACTCCGCGCGCTACTCCGAGGACGACCTGATGGTCGCGATCGACGCCGGCGCCGAGGACATCGGCGTCGACGACGACATGTTCGAGATCACCTGCGAGCCCGCCGACCTCGCGGCCGTGCGCGCCGCGCTGGACGAGGCGGGGATCGAGGTGGAGAGCGCCGAGGTCGCGCAGCTTCCCAAGACGCGGGTGGAGCTCGACGAGGACGGCGCCACCAAGCTGATGCGCCTGATCGACGGCCTCGAGGACCTCGACGACGTCGACGCGGTGCACGCCAACTTCGACGTCGACGCCGAGGTGCTCGAGCGCGTCGCCGGCTAGCCGCTCGGTGCGGGAGCGGCCGTCGAGCCGCGGACCACGAGCCGCGTGGGCAGGAGCGCTCGCGCCGAGCCCGGCGGGTCTCCGGCCAGCGTGCGCAGCAGCCGCTCCGTGGCGATCCGGCCCTTCTCGCGCAGCGGTTGACGGATCGTCGTGAGCCCCTCGCTCGCGGACGCGGAGTCGTCGAAGCCGATGATCGAGAGGGCGCCCGGCACCGACAGGCCGCGCTCGTGCGCCGCGATCCGGGCGCCGAGCGCGAGGGCGTCGCTGAGCGCGAACACGGCGGTGATCCCGGGATCGGCGTCGAGCAGGGCGTGGGCTCCGGCGCGCCCGTGCTCGACGCTGCTGATCTGGCACTGGACGACCGCGACGCGCGTCCAGTCCAGCCCGGCCGCGGCGGCGGCGCGCGCCGCACCCGCGAGGCGGCCCTTGGGGACGCTGGCGGTGGCGCGCGCCTGATGTCCCGCGTCCGCCGGTCCTGGGTGGTCGCGGGCGGAGAGGCGCAGGCTCAGGACGCCGAGCCGGCGGTGCCCGAGCTCGAGCAGGTGCCGGACGGCCGTCTCGCCGGCGGCCCGCTCGTCGATCCCGACGAAGTCGAGCGCACCGGCCGCGGGGGAGTCCGCGCGGGCCGGTGAGTCGATGACCACCATCGGCAGGTGGCGCCGGCCCGCCGCCTCGATCAGCGGATCGTCGCCCGCCAGCGAGTAGAGGATCAGGCCGTCCACCGCGGCATGCCGGACGGCCGGCCCGCCCGTCGTGCCCTGCTCCGGGTAGGCGGGCACGATCACGAGCCCGAGCTGGTGCGGATCGGCGGCGTCCGAGACGCCCTGCAGCACGCGCACGGTCGCCGCGTCCTCGAACGCGTGGGCGAGCCGCTCCCGGATGACGAGCCCGAGCGCCCCGGCGCGGCCGCTGCGCAGGCTGCGCGCTGCCGGGTCCGGCCCTCCGTAGCCGAGCTCCGACGCCGCGCGCAGGACGCGCTCGCGCAGCGCCGGCGAGACGACGTGCGGTTGGTTGAAGACGTTCGAGACCGTGCTCGCCGACACGCCCGCGGCGCGCGCGACGGTCACGACCCCGGGCTTCCCGGAGACCGATGCCCTTCCCACGACCGACATGCCCGAAAGGGTACTTGCAACGTTGCAAGACACGCGCTAGCGTTCGCCGCGCCGGCAGGGGCGTTGCAGGACAACTTGCCGGATCGGAGCGCTCAGGAGAGGGACGCTCGCCAACGAGGAACCGGGGGCAGCGAGAGGCTGCCGCGCCCGGGTCGGGATCGCCTGCGCTCCGCGAGGCGGGCGCGGGAGGGAGGTCAGACCATGAGACACGCCAAGTGGCGTGCGCTTGCAGCTGTGCTCGTCGCCGTACCGCTGGCGGCGGCGGCGCCATCCGCCGAAGCGGCGCGCAAGCACCAGTCCGCGTACTCCGTGTCGTCACCGGACCGCAGCATCGCCGTCCAGCTCCGGCTCGACGGCGCCGGCAAGCCGCTCTACAGCGTCTCCCACGACGGGGCGCCGCTGCTCGCGGACTCCGCGCTCGGCTTCCACTTCGAGAGCGGTCCGCCGCTTGCCGGGAACTTCGAGGTGCGCAGCGTGCGGCGCGACCGCCATGACCGGGTCTGGCGGCCGGTCTGGGGCGAGTACGACACGATCCGCGACAACTACAACGAGCTGACGGTCGACCTGCGCGAGCGCGCCGCGCCCCGCCGGGTGCTGCGGGTCGTGTTCCGGGTCTTCGACGACGGTGTCGGCTTCCGCTACGTGCTGCCGCGGCAGCAGGCCATCGATCGGTTCGCCATCACCTCGGAGGACACCGAGTTCAAGTTCGCCGACGACTTCACCGCGTGGTGGATTCCCGCCCAGTTCGGCCCCGGGAGCGGGGACGAGGAACTCTGGCGCAAGACGGCGATCAGCGCGATGCAGCCCGCGGCGACGCCGGTCACGATCGACGCGGGCGCCGCCGGCTACGCGACGCTGCACGAGGCGGACCTCATCGACTACGCGGCGATGAACGTCGCCCCCGACCCCGCCGGCGGCCCGGCGCTGCGCTCGGCGCTCGTCGCCTCGCCCGACGGCGTGATGGTGCGCGGCACCGCGCCGCACGAGTCGCCCTGGCGGACGCTGGTCATCGGCGACACCCCGGGTGACCTGATCGAGTCCACGCTCACCCTGAACCTCAACGACCCGTGCGCGATCTGCAAGGGAGACACGTCGTGGATCAAGCCGGGCAAGTACGTCGGGGTGTGGTGGGAGATCCACAAGGGACAGTCGGAGTGGTCGACGGCGACTGAACTCCCGCACGGCGCGACGACCGAGAACGCCAAGCGCTACATCGACTTCGCCGCCGAGCACGGCATCCCGTACGTGCTCACCGAGGGCTGGAACGAGGGCTGGGCGACGAGGTACACGACGCAGGACTTCCTCACCCCGACACCCGACTTCGACCTTGATGAAGTCGCCGCGTACGCCAAGCGCAAGGGCGTGAGCTGGCTCGCGCACAACGAGACGGGCGGCAACGCCTCCAACTACATCAGCCAGATCGAACCGGCGTTCTCGCTCTATGAACGGCTGGGCGTCCAAGGCGTCAAGACCGGCTACGCGGGCAGCACCACGATCGATGGCGTCTCCCACAACCACTACGACCAGGCCATGGTCAACCACTACCGCGACACGATCCGCCGGGCCGCGCGCCACAACCTGAGCGTCGAGGGGCACGAGATCGTCAAGGACACCGGCGAACGCCGCACCTACCCGAACATCCTGACCCGCGAAGCCGTGCGCGGCATGGAGTGGGAGGCGTGGAGCGAAGGCAATCCGCCGGAGCACCTGGTGAACCTGCCGTTCACGCGGATGATCGCCGGGCCGATGAGCTACACGCCGGGGATCTTCGACGTCACGTGGGATCCCGGCGGCCCGGGCAAGCCGCCCTGGAGGACGCTGGAGACCACGAGGGTGCACTCGACGCGCGCCGCGCAGCTCGCGACGTATCCCGTGTACCTGAGCGGCCTGCAGATGCTGGCCGACATCCCGGAGCACTACGAGGGTCAGCCGGAGTTCGAGTTCCTCGAGCGCGTCCCGACCACGTGGGACGACACCAAGGCGATCAACGGCGAGATCGGGGACGACGTCACGGTCGCCAGGAGGAGCGGCCGGGACTGGTTCGTCGGCAGCATGACCGGCGCGCGGGCGCAGGCGCTCCCGATCCCGCTCGGGTTCTTGGGAGCTCGCACGCCGTACGTGGCCAACATCTACGGCGACGCTCCGGACACCGACCTGGAGACCAATCCGAACAAGGTCGAGATCACCCGGCTCGTCGTCGACAGCCGCGACGCGCTGGTCGCGCGCATGGCGGCCGGGGGAGGGCAGGCCGTCCACCTCACGCCGGCGAGCGCGGAGGACCTGCGGACGTTGCCGCGCTGCGGCGCCGGCACGCCGCTCTGTCAGCGGGCGGCGGGGTAGCCGAGCGGGGGGCGGCCGCCCGGGAGGTTCCGGGCGGCCGTCCTACGCCGCGCGCGACAGCCCGGCGCTGAGGCCGAACGCGTCGGCCAGCAGCTCGTAGGAGCGCCGCCGTGCGGCGTGGTCGAACGTGATCGTCACGACGATCACCTCGTCGGCGCCGTACTGCTGCGCGATCGTCTCCAGGCCCGCGCGCACCTGCTCCGGCGTGCCGGCGGTGATGCGGCGCGAGCCGCCGACGACCGGCTCGCCCTCGGACTCCAGGAAGCGCAGCGCCTGCTCCACCGGCGGCACCGCGATCAGCCGGCCGCGGCGCAGCATGCTCATCGCCATCCGGCTCGACGCGGTCAGGCGCCAGGCCTCCTCCTCCGTGTCGGCCGCGAGCGCCCAGGTCGCCACCGCGGTGCGGGGCGCCGCGAGCCGCACGCCGGGGTCGAAGCGGCGCTGGTAGTCGGTCGCGATCCCCGCTCCCTCCCGGTTGATGAAGTCGGCGAACGCGTAGGGGAGGCCCATCTGCGCGGCCCAGATCCCGCTCTGGGGGGAGGAGCCGAGCAGCCACGGCTCGGGCGCCTCGGGCCGGCCGGGCAGCGACCGCGCGAGCCGTGCGAACGCGTGGTCGGCCGGCAGGTTGTCCTCCAGGTACGCCAGCAGCTCGGCGAGCTGCTCCGGGAAGTCGTCGGGCGAAGCCTGGCGGCGGTCGCGCTGAAGCGCGTAGGTGGTCAGCGGGTCGGTGCCCGCGGCCCGGCCGAGCCCGAGGTCGATCCGGCCGGGGAACAAGCCGCTGAGCAGGCTGAAGCTCTCAGCCACCTTCAGCGGGCTGTAGTGGGGGAGCATCACGCCGCCGCTGCCGACGCGGATCCGCTGGGTCGCCGCGGCGAGCGGGCCGATCAGCACCTCCGGCGCGGGGCCGGCGAGCATCGGCCCGCCGTGGTGCTCGGCGACCCAGTAGCGGTGGTAGCCCAGCTCGTCGGCCAGTCGCGCGAGGTCGAGCGTGTTCGCCAGCGCGCCCGGCCCCGTGGAACCCGCGGAGATCGGCGACTGGTCGAGCACGCTGAGGCGCATGCGCTCCACGATAGGCACTCCGGTGCTCGACGGGTCGTTCCACCAAGCCACGTTCTCATCGGGAGAACGATCCGGTGCTCGGCGTCCGGCTGACCGTGTCGAGCCGCGAACCGTCCCTCGGGCAGCCTCCCGCCTGCGCTCCGGGAGTTACGCGCGGGCGGGCCCGTCGGCCGAGACCTCCTTCTCGCCGACCTCCCGGTAGGAGTAGAAGTGGATCTCCGACGAGCCGTCGCGTTCCAGGT
>DATHJG010000067.1:0-6210 GCA_035489875.1 Solirubrobacteraceae bacterium
CGCGGGCGACCTCGCGTATCGCGGCGAGCCGAACGTGCGCAAGCGCATCAGCGGCTCCGGCGAGATCGATCACGCCGGCTGAACCTAGAGGGGACCCCGTTACGCCGCCTAAACGGGGTCTGTCTCCGTCTAGGTAAAGAGGGTCAGACCCCCTTTAACGACCGCGACCCGGGGAAACCCGGGTCGCGGATGACGCTTTGGGCTTTGCGGAGCGCGAGTTAGGCGGCTTCGCGGAGCGCGATGAGCTCCGGGCGCTGGCTGAGCTTGCGCAGGGCGCGCTCCTCGAGCTGGCGGGCGCGCTCGGTCGAGACGCCGAGCTTCTTGCCGGCCTGGGAGAGCGTCTGCGGCTCGTGGTCGCCCGCGCCGAACCGCATCTCGATGACGTTGCGCTCGGGCTCCGGGAGCTCGGCGATGGCGGTCAGGAGCGTCTCGGACTTGAGCTTCTCCTGGACCTCCTCGTCGACGGGCGCCGTCTCGATCGCGAGCAGGTCGCCGAACGAGGTGTCGCCGTCGTCGCCGACCGGCTTGTCGAGCGAGACGACCGCGCGGTCCGCCTTGCGGATCTCGATCACGTCGGCCAGCGGCAGGTCCGCTGCGTCGGCGATCTCCTCGTCGGTCGGCTCGTGGCCGAGCTTGGTCGTCAGCTCGCGCTCGATGCGACCGACCTTGCGGGACCGCTGCGCCACGTGGACGGGCAGGCGGATCGTGCGGCTGGTGTTCTCCAGCCCGCGCTGGATCGCCTGACGGATCCACAGGGTCGCGTAGGTCGAGAAGCGGAAGCCCTTGCGCCAGTCGAACTTCTCCACGGCGCGGATGAGGCCCAGCATGCCCTCCTGGATGAGGTCGCCGAGCGCAAGCCCCTGGCCCTGGTAGCGTCGGGCGTTCGCCACCACGAGGCGCAGGTTGGAGTTGATCATCCGCTCCTTCGCGACGAGGTCGCCCTTCTCGATCCGCTTGGCGAGCTCGATCTCCTCCGCGGGCGTGAGCAGCGTGAAGCGGCCCGCCTCGCGAAGCAGGAGCTGCAGGGAGTCGAGCGTCGGGTCCACGTCAGCCTGGTACTGCTGCTCGGTGTCCTTCGCGCGCGTCGTGGTCTCCATGTATGTCGTGGACAAGATGTGCCTTCTTCATTCAGTCTCGGTCTCGGAGAAAAACCAACTCTCCAAGTCGGAATTATAGCCAAAAAAGTTGCCGGCGCAACTGCCGGCGTGGGACCAGTCTGCAGGGAGATTGCTCGCCGCACATGACGCGACGACCGTCATCATCTGCACGCTTCCCCCCGGCGCCGTTTTCCGCGTCGTTCCACGGGGCGGCGCTCCGAGAACGTAAACCCTCGGAACCTCGTTAGGTTACGGACTCACCGAACTTTTAGGAAGTTGGGTGCGTTCTGTCACACAACGTGCCAGCCGCGGCGCGCCTGGCGGCGGCCCGGAACCCCGGCCAGACCGCGGTAGGCGGCGCGATCGTCGGGGCGCGGTGGGCGCTCGTCGCGGACAGTGTCGCAGACGATCCGCTTGAGCTCGTCGCGGAACCGCTCGGCGCCGAACCGCTCGGCCGCCGCGCGGCACTCGCGCGGGTCGATCGCGAGCGGATCGAACCCCCGGACCGCGGCGACGAGCGCGTCGGGCTCGCAGGGGGAGAAGAACGTCCCGGTCACGCCCTCGGCGACGCTCTCGCGCACGCCGCCCTCGCCGAGCGCGATGACCGGCCGGCCCGCGGCGAGCGCCTCGACCGCCGCGATCCCGAACTCCTCCGTGGCGGTCACGACGAGCGCCCGGGCGCGCGCCAGCAGGTCGGCGACGCGCTCGTCGCTCACCCGCCCCGCGAACGTGATCGTCGGCCCTGCGATCCGCTTGAGCCGGCGCAGCTCCGGCCCGTCGCCGACGACGAGCAGCGGGCGGCGGAGCTCGTTGAACGCGCGGACCGCGATGTCGATGCGCTTGTGCGCCATCAGCTCCGCGAGGACCATGTAGTGCTCGCCGACCGGCGCGGCGCGGAAGCGGCCGGTCTCGACGGGCGGGTGGAGCACGGTCGACTCGCGCCCGAAGTAGCGCTTGACACGCGCCGCGGTGAGGTGCGAGTTCGCGACGTAGTGATCGACGCGCTGGGCGGCGATCCAGTCCCACTGGCGCCAGCGGTTGAGCAGCACGCGCAGCGCCGGGCGCACGAGCGGGTGGCGGGCGCGCAGCGTCGCCTCGCGCTCCGTCCAGGCGTAGCGGAACGGGTTGTGGCAGTAGCAGACGTGGACGGCGCCGGGGTCGACGAGCACGCCGTGCGCCCACGCGCTCGACGACGAGATCACGGTGTCGTAGCCGCGCAGGTCGAACGACTCGATCGCGTGCGGGTAGAGCGGCAGCAGCGGGCGGAACGTGCGCGCGGTGGGCCGCATCCGCTGGAGGAACGAGGTCTGCGGGCGGCGCGTGGCGAAGCGCCCCTCGGTCCCCTCCTCGTCGTACACCGCGGTGATCACGTCGGCGTCCGGCCACGCGTCGCACATGGCGGCGAAGACGCGCTCCGCGCCGCGCAGGTCGAGCAGGAAGTCGTGCACGAGGGCGACACGTGACGCCATGAAGCGCGCGAGTGTACGCGGCGCGGCGGAGGTGTGAAGAATCTACGGATTGGGTGGGGCGCCACTCTGTTGGCGCCCGCGCGGGCCGAGCTCCCGGGCTGACCGCATCGATCTCCCGCCCCGCGCGTCCATACACTCGCCGGCCTGATGCTCCGCGTCGCTCTCGTCATCGTGCTCCTGTCCGTGCTCGCCGCGCCCGCCGGCGCGGCGGAGCGTCGCGTGCCGCACGGCTGGCTCGGCGTCACCGCCGACGGGCCGATGACGGCGGCCGAGGCCGGCGAGTGGAACCGGATGCCGCGCGCCGGCGTGGAGACGGTCCGCACGGCGTTCCGATGGTCCGAGCTGCAATCCACGGCCGACGCGATCGACTTCGCTGCGTCGGACGCGATCGTCGCCGCGGCGGCGCAGCGCGGCATCGCGGTGCTGCCGGTCGTGCAGCACGTCCCGGCGTGGGTCGCGGTGCGCCCGGGCGACGGGCTGTCGCCGCCGAGCGACCCGGCCGCGGTGCAGGCGTTCTTCGCGGCACTCGTCGCGCGCTACGGCCCGAGCGGGACGCTCTGGAGCGAGCGGCCGGACCTGCCGCGCCTGCCGATCCGGGCGTGGCAGGTCTGGAACGAGCCGAACCACGCCGGCTTCTGGTCCGAGCAGCCGTTCGCGGCGTCCTACGTGGAGACGCTGCGCGCGGCGGCGACCGGGATCCGCGGCGCCGACCCGGGCGCGACGGTCGTGCTCGCGGGGCTCACCAACCAGAGCTGGATCGCGCTCCGGCAGCTCTACGCCGCGGGCGCGCACGGCCTGTTCGACGCCGTCGCGCTCCATCCGTTCACCGCGAAGCCGTCCGACGTCCTGCGGCTGGTCCGCCTCGCGCGCGGCGAGATGCGCAAGCACGGCGACGCCGGGCTGCCGGTCTGGATCACCGAGATGTCGTGGCCGGCCGCGCGAGGCAAGGTCAAGAGCACGCTCAAGTTCAACCTGACCGACGCCGACCAGGCGCGGCTGCTCGACCGCGCGATGAGGCTGCTCTCGGCGGCCCGCCAGCGTCTGCGGATCGAGCGCGTGTTCTGGTACACGTGGCTCTCGAGCGAGGCGGGCCCGAGCGAGTTCGACTGGTCCGGCCTGCGACGGCTGCGCGACGGCAAGCGGGTGGCGGCGCCGGCGATGAAGGTCTTCCGGCGCTGGGGGCGCGTGCTGCAGGGCTGCCGCAAGGCGGGCGGTGACGCGCGGCACTGCGCGTGACGAACGCGACGCCGCGGCGTAGTGCCCGTATGCGCCGCTCCGTGCTCGCCGCTTGCCTCGTGGTGACCCTTGCCGGTTGCGGCGGGAGCGCGGAGCAGGAGGCGAGCGCGCCGCCGGCCGATCCCGAGCAGCCGGTCTCCTCGCCCGCCGAACCCGCGCCGCCGCCCTCCGGCGCGCCCACGCCGACCAAGGCGTGTCGAACGCTCGGCCGCGGGATCGTCGGCGACCCGGTCGCCGACGCCACCGCGCGCGCGAAGCGTCGCGGCTGCACGCTCCGCGTCGCGGTGCTGGACGGCGAGGGCCAGATCCTGACCGAAGACTTCCAGCCGGCACGGATCAACGTGCGCGTGCACGGCGGTGTGGTGACCGCCGTCGAGTTCATGGGCTGACGGCGGGCGCCACGACCGCGTGATGACCGCCGTCGAGTTCATGGGCTGACCGCGCGCACCAGCACCTCGTCGACGCCGTGCGCGGTCGCGTCCCAGCCGAACGCCGCGGCGCGGGCGAGGCCCGCGGCGCGCAGGCGGGCGCGCTCCGCGGGGTCGGCGAGGAGGGAGACCAGTGCGTCTCGGACGGCCTCGCCGTCCGGCGGCACGAGCCGGGCGGCGTCGCCGCAGGTGTCCGGCAGCGCGGCCGTGTCGGCGGCGACGACCGGCGTGCCCGCGGCCATCGCCTCCAGCACCGGCAGCCCGAAGCCCTCGTAGTGCGACGGCAGCGCGAACGCCTCGGCGCCCGCGTACAGGCCGGGCAGCAGCGCGTCCGGCACGTGGCCGAGGAGGCGGAGGTCGTCGTCGAGCTCCCGCTCGGCCGCGAACTGCGGCCGGTGCCCGCCGGCGACGACCACGTCGACGCCCTCGCCCGCGAGCGCCCGCGCGGCCGGGACGAGCGCGCCCAGGTTCTTGCGCGCGGTGTGGGACGCGACGCAGAGCACGTACGGCCGCGCGAGGCCGAGCGCCGCCCTGGCCCGTCCGGCGTCGGCCGATGGCGAGAATGCGGCGTCGACGCCGCCGGGCACGACGCTGACCCGCTCGGGCGCCAGGCTCAGCAGCTCGCCGAGCTCGCGCCGCGAGAACGCCGACACCGTGATCACGTGCAGCGCCCGGCGCGCGAGCAGCGGCAGGAGCCGCCGCTGCCAGGCGGCGTACGCGCCCGAGTACCAGCCGGGATGGCGCAGCGGCGCGGCGTCGTGAATGACCACGACCGTGCGGGGGAACGCGACCGGGGCGAGGTTCGCCGGGCACAGCAGCGCGGCGGCCCCGAGCCGCGCGGCCCGCGCCGGCAGGACCGCCTGCTCCCAGGCGTGACCGGCACGGTGCGCGAGCACGCCGGGCGGCCGCAGCACGACGTACCCGCCCGGCCGCAGCGCCGGCAGCCGCGCGCTCAGCTCGCGCGCCCAGCGCTCCACGCCGCCCAGCTCCGGCCGCGCCGCCGCGCGGGCGTCGATGGCGAAGCGATCGCTCACGCGCGCATCATCGCGCGCCGGTCGCAGTCGCCGAGCTCGTACTGTTTGATGCTGCCATGCACCGACCATCGGGCGCCACGTGAGACGCCGGCTCCTGCGGCGGCCGACGGTGTCCGGGGCGAGCCCGCGACCGCTCGCGACCCGGCCCGGGAGCCGCGTCGTGCTGCGCGATCTCGTGCCCGCCGACCGCGATGCGTTCCTGGAGATGGTGCGCGAGAGCCGCGACCTGCACCGGCCGTGGACCTACCCGCCCGAGCGACCCGACCAGTTCGACGATCTCGTCTCCCGCACCAGCCGGGACGACTTCGTCTGCCTCGCCGCAGTGCTCGCGGAGGACGGCGAGCTGGTCGGGATCTTCACGATCTCCCAGATCGTGCGCGGCTACTTCCAGTCGGCGTACCTCGGCTACTACGCGAACGCCCGCCACGCCGGCAAGGGGCTGATGGCCGAGGCGATGTCGCTCGTGCTCGACCACGCGTTCGGGCCGCTCTCGCTCCACCGCCTCGAGGCCAACATCCAACCGGGCAACGCGCCGTCGATCGCGCTGGCCCGCGGCGCCGGATTCCGCCTGGAGGGCTACTCGCCGCGCTACCTGCTGATCGGCGGGCGCTGGCGCGACCACGAGCGCTATGCGATCACCGCGGAGGAGCGGGCGCAGAACCGCCCGCAGTGAGGCGGCACCTGTCGCCGGGTCAGAACAGGCCGAGCTGGGCGGGATGCAGCTCGGGCTCGGGCTCCGGCTCGGGCTCGGGCTCGGGAACGACCTCCGGCGCGGGAACGACCTCCGGCTCGGGCACGATGAGCTCAGGCTCGGGCTCCGGCTCGCGCTGCCCGCGCCCGAGCAGCCCGAGCCGGAGCCCGAGCCTGAGCTGATCGTGCCCGAGCCGGAGGTCGTTCCCGAGCCCGCGCCCGAGCCGGAGCCCGAGCCCGAGCTGCATCCCGCCCA
>DATHJG010000068.1:0-3108 GCA_035489875.1 Solirubrobacteraceae bacterium
TGTTCTGAAGGGCTCCGAGGCAGATCGAGATCGACCACAGGAGGAACGCGCCGCCGGTGCCGAGGGCACCGATGGAGCCGCCAAGGCCCGCGATGAGGAAGGCCGGGTTCGCGAGCGCGACGACGAAGCCATCCCACCACGACATTGCTTTGAGAAGCGAACGCTCCTCAACCTGCGCAGTTGCCACGCTGACCGCCTCCTCTGCGGGCGCCCTGGGGCGCGATGGACAAATTGGACCACTGATCGAGCGAGCGGGTTTGTACCATCAGCCACGGACGCGGTCAATCGACACCTGGTTGGACAGGCGCGGCCCACTGGTGTAGAACGAGACCCCGCGTCTGTACCAATTCGTCTACGACCGAGGGGTGCCTGGGATGCCGGAGAAGATGTGGGGCGCCGAGCCCTTCTGGGGTCTGAGTTACGACTGGGACCCGGACTGGGTCCTCACCGACCGCCAGAAGGAGCTGCGCGAGACCCTCATCAACCTGTGCGAGCAGGAGATGCGCGCAAACGCGAAGCGGTCCGACGACGAGCTGCTCTATCCCCGCCGCAACCTGGAGCTGATGGGCGAGCACGGGTTCCTGGCGCTCACGGTGCCCGAGGAGTACGGCGGGCTGGGCGAGAACCATGTCGCGTTCGCGATGGTCTGCGAGACGATCGCGCGCTACGGCTGCGCGTCGACGGCCATGTGCTACGTGATGCACATGGCGGCGGTGCAGACGCTCATGCTCCGCCCCACGCCCGAGCTGATCGAGAAGTACATCCGCCCGCTGAACTCCGGCAAGCTCGGGACGCTGTCGTACTCCGACCCCGAGACCGGCTCGCACTTCTGGTACCCGTTCTCCTCCAAGGCGGAGCGCTCCAACGGCGGCTACAAGGTCAACAAGAAGGCGTCGTGGACGACGTCGGGCGGCTTCGCCGACTTCTACGTCGTCCAGACCACCAGCCCGGACTTCACCGGCTACGACGACCTGTCGGTGTTCGTGATCGACGGCGAGCACGTCAAGTCGCAGCCGTCGCTGTGGGACGCGCTCGGCCTGCGCGGCAACCAGTCCGGCCCGATCCAGGTCGACGGCGTCGAGATCCCCGGCGACCAGATCGTCGGGCCGGAGGGCGACGGCGCCACGTCGAACGACGAGGCCGTCGACCCCTGGTTCCTGATCGGCTCCTCGTCGGTCTGGAACGGCATCGCGCTGGGCGCGATCGACATCGCCGCGCGCCACACGACGCGCAAGCGCCACGTCGACGTCGGCATGCGCGTCGCGGACTACCCGACGATCCAGGACTACGTCGGCGAGGCCGTGATGGACACGAACGCCGCGCGGCTGTTCGTCTTCTCCGTCGCCCAGGCGTTCGACAAGGTCACCGACGACAACCGGCGCGTGCTCGAGCCCGGCGAGACCGCCCGCGCCGACTTCCTGCACTGGGCGTGGCAGATCAAGTTCGAGGCGGCGAAGAACGTCGCCCACCACGTGGACAAGATGCTGCACGCGTGCGGCGGCTCGGGCTACAAGCGCGACATGGAGCTCGAGCGCTACGTGCGCGACGCCAAGGCCGGCTGGGTCATGGGCCCGACCAACGAGGTGCTGCGCCAGTTCGTCGGCAAGGCCGTGCTGCTGGGCTTCGACGCGCTCGACTACTGGAACCAGAGCTACAACCGCCGGGTCGTCGAGAACGAGGTGAAGAAGCTCGATCCGGCGGGCAAGCGGGAGCTCGCCGAGCAGCTCCTCGCACAGGCCGAGAAGGACGCCGCCTCGGCCCCCGCGACCGCATAGGACGCCCGCGATGCTGCTCACGCCCGGCCTCAAGCCCGTCGACCTCTCGTTCGAGTCGTGGTGGGTGCGGCCGGGCGGGGCGACCCGCGTCCGCGTCGGCCCCGGCGACCGGCTCACGATCGTCGACCCGGACGGCGGCCAGCCCGCCGAGCTGTTCGTGCTGGGACCGGATCCGGAGGCGCTCGGCGCGCGTCCGGACGGGCCTGCCACCGTGCTCGCCGAGCGCGGGCTCGTGCCCCACGACGCGCTCGCGATCCGCCTGTTCGGCGCCGACAGTCCGCCGGGTGCGCGGGAGGAGCTCACGGTGCGCTCCGAGACCGCGGTCGTGGTCGCCGCGCCCGGCGGCCGTGTCGTCGACGGCGACTGGCCGGCGTCCGCGCTGGTGGTCGAGCTGCACCGCGCCGAGCCGCGCCGGCGCGAGGAGGCCGAGCTGCCGGCGCCGCTCGCCGAGCCGCGGCTGGACTTCCGCGTCGACCGCGCCTCCGCCCTCTTCTACGAGGTCCGCGAGGGCGAGTACATCCAGATCATCGACGTCGCCGGACGTCAGTGCTCGGACTTCCTCGCGTTCCACTCCCACAAGCTCGACAAGGGGATCGAGCGCGGGCTGGACCCGCAGGTCACGCGCACGCTGATGGGCGCCGCGTACCCGACGGTGGGGTTGCACTCCAAGTACTACGACGCCGACATGGACCCGCTCTGCCAGGTGGTGCAGGACACGGTCGGGCGCCACGACTCGTTCGCGCTCGCCTGCACCGCGAAGTACTACGAGGACCTCGGCTACCCCGGTCACGTCAACTGCAGCGAGAACTTCAACCGCCAGCTCGACGGCTACGGCATCGCCCCGAAGAAGGGCTGGGCGGCGCTGAACTTCTTCTACAACACGGGGTTCGATCCCGACCTCGTGCTGCTGTCGGACGAGCCCTGGTCGCGGCCGGGCGACTACGTCCTGCTGCGGGCCATGTCCGACCTCGTCTGCGCGTCGTCGGCGTGCCCCGACGACATCGATCCCGCCAACGGGTGGGAGACCACCGACGTCCACGTCCGCGTCTACCCACCGGAGAACCGCTTCTCGATGGCCATCGCTCACCGCGTCACCCCGGAGGCCGACCCCGTGCTGACCAAGGAGACGGCCTTCCACCCGCGCTGGTCGCAGCTGACCCGCAACGTGACGGAGTACCGCGGCTACTGGCTGCCGACGTGCTTCACCAACGAGGGCGCGGTGGCGGAGTACTGGGCGTGCCGCGAGAAGGCGGCCGTGATGGACCTCTCCCCCCTGCGCAAGTGGGAGATCCTCGGGCCCGACGCCGAGGCGCTGATGCAGCACGCGGTCACG
>DATHJG010000069.1:0-2139 GCA_035489875.1 Solirubrobacteraceae bacterium
CTGCGCCGGCGCTTCGACCCGCTGGTGGAGCGCGAGGCGCGCACCGCCGCGGAGCGCGTGCCGCACGACGTGGCCCGCAAGGACCTGCGCGACCTGCCGACGTTCACGATCGACCCGCCGACCGCGCGCGACTTCGACGACGCGATCAGCGCGGAGCGGCTGGACGGCGGCGCGGCGCGCGTGTGGGTGCACATCGCCGACGTCGCCGCGCACGTGCCGCCCGGCTCCGCGGTCGATCGCGAGGCGTACCGGCGCGCGACGAGCGTCTACGTCCCCGGCAGGGTGGAGCCGATGCTGCCCGAGGCGCTGTCGAACGAGGCGTGCTCGCTCGTGCCGCATCAGGACCGCCTGGCAGTGACCGTTGAGCTGGAGTACTCCGGCGGCGATCTCGTCCGCACCGCGTTCCATCGCTCGCTGATCCGCTCCGACGCCCGCCTGGACTACCCGCAGGTGGACCGCGTGTTCGCGGGCCACGAGCGCGCCGAGGAGCCGTGGGCGGCGCCGCTGGCCCTGGCGCGCGGCGTCGCCGCCGCGCTGGCCGCCAAGCGCGCCGTGCGGGGCGCGATCGCGGTGGAGTCGGTCGAGCCGGAGTTCGACTTCTCGCACGAGGGCCACGTCACCGGGCTCGTGCCGACCGTGCAGACGGAGTCGCACCGGCTCGTCGAGCACCTGATGATCGCCGCGAACGAAGCGGTCGCGACACTGTTGGAGACGCGCAAGCTGGCGTGCCTGTACCGCGTGCACGAGGGTCCGGAGCCCAAGCGCATCGAGCACCTGGTCGAGCAGCTCGCGGCGCTCGAGGTGCCGACGCCGCCGCTCCCCGACCCGATGTCGCCCCAGCAGGCGGGCGACCTCGTCGGCGAGGTGTCCCGCATGGTCGACGAGCACGTGCGCCGCAAGGGCCGCGGCCGGGCGGCGCTGACGTCGCTCGTGCTGCGCTCGCTCAAGCAGGCCGGCTACGCGCCGCGCAACGCCGGGCACTTCGGGCTGCGCTCGCCGCGCTACTGCCACTTCACGTCGCCCATCCGCCGGTATCCCGACCTCATCTGCCACCGCGCGCTGCTCGCGGCGATCGGCGCGGGCGAGGATGCGCCGGCGGCATCCGCGATGGAAGGGGCGGGGGAGTGGTGCTCCACGCGCGAGCGCGACGCCGCCCAGATCGAGCGCAGCGCCGACGACGTCGCCAGCTCGTTCCTGCTCGAGGCCGAGCTGTTCCGGCACGGCTGGCAGACCGAGTGGCCGGGCGAGGTGATCGGCGTGATCCGCTCCGGCGCGTTCGTCGCGTTCGCCGACGGCCACGAGGGGATGCTGCCCGTGCGCCGGCTGCGCGGCGACTGGTGGGACCTCGATCCGCTCGAGGTGATGCTGATCGGCGCGCAGTCGGGCAAGGCGATCCGGCTCGGCGATCCGGTCGTCGTGCAGGTGGAGCGGGTGGACGCGCCGCGCGGCCGCGTCGACCTCGCCCCCGTAGAGTTGTGACCCGGCCATGCCGGACATCGCGACCAACAAGCAGGCGTCCTACCGCTACCAGCTGCTCGAGAAGTGGGAAGCCGGCCTCGTGCTCACGGGCACCGAGGTCAAGTCGCTGCGCGGCGGCAAGGCGCAGCTCAAGGACGGCTACGCGCAGGTCCAGAACGGCGAGGTGTGGCTGCATAACGTCCACATCCCGCCCTACGGACCCGCCACGCGCGAGAACCACGAGCCGGAGCGCCCGCGCAAGCTGCTGATGCACAAGCGCGAGATCGACCGGCTGATCGGCAAGACGCGCGAGAAGGGGTTGACGATCGTGCCGACGCGGCTCTACTTCAAGGGGCCGCGGGCGAAGGTCGAGATCGCGCTGGCGCGCGGCAAGGACGTCGGCGACAAGCGCCAGACGATCAAGGAGCGCGAGATGAAGCGGGAGATGGAACGGGCGGTGGGCCGCCGCCGGTGATGGCGGGCGGCCCCTGCGGGCGTCCGCCGCAGGTCTGACCGCGCGACCGCGTCGAAGGTCCCGCGGCGGGAGGGCGAAGCCCGGTCTCGGACGGCACGGACGCCGTCCTCCATCTCAGACCGCCGTCCGGACGACCGGCGGAGCACAAATCGACGCGAAGGAGAGCCGCTCGAGGAGCCCTCGGGTCAGCGCTGTGAAGCGCCAGA
>DATHJG010000070.1:0-4078 GCA_035489875.1 Solirubrobacteraceae bacterium
GATCTCGCCGTGATCGGTGCACTCATCCTCGGTTTGATCGCCGGCTTCATCGGCCGCGCGCTTGTGCCCAACGACGTATTCAGCGACCTCAGCGGCCCGAAGTCGTGGGCGGTGTCCATCGTCCTCGGCCTCGTCGGCGCCTTCGCCGGCTACCTGATATTCACCCGCGGTCTCGGTATCGGCGACAACGACGCGTTCGACCTCGGCGGCATTCTCAGCGCCATCATCGGCGTCGTGATCATCCTGGTCATCGCGGGCTTCGTCGTCAGCCGCACGGGCGGCCGCGGCCACACCCACAGACCAAGCACGTCCTGAACATCGGCGGCCGACGTCGGCCGCGAGCAAGAGCTTCGCGAGCCGGCCGAGCGTGCAGTTCGCTCGAGCCGGCTCGGCGGGCCGGCCACGAGCGGCGCGGTCGATGCCCCGGGATGCGGGGCCTTGACTTCAAGTTCACTTGAGGACCTACCGTGTGCGCAATGCACGCGATCCGCCTCCACGAGTTCGGCCCAGCGGAGAACCTTCGCTACGAAGAGCTCCCCGATCCCGAGCCCGGCGCAGGGCAGGTCCGCGTCGCCGTCGCAGCCAGCGGCGTGCACGTGCTCGACACCGTGATCCGACAGGGCACGAGCGGGGGCCCGTTCCCCCTTCCCGAGCTGCCGACGATCCCCGGGCGCGAGGTCGCCGGGGTCGTCGACGCCGTCGGGCCGGAGGTCGACGGCGCGTGGCGCGGCCGTCGGGTCGTCGCGCACCTGGGCCAGGCGAGCGGCGGCTACGCCGAGCGCGCCCTCGCTCCGGTCGGCGCGCTGCACGCGCTCCCGGATGCGCTGGCCGCGGAAGCGGCCGTCGCCATGATCGGCACCGGCCGGACGGCGATCGGCATCATCCACGCCGCAGCGATGACCGCCGACGACGTCGTGCTCGTCACGGCGGCCGCCGGCGGGCTCGGCAGCCTGCTCGTCCAGGCGGGCGCCGGCGCCGGCGCGCTGGTCGTCGGCGCGGCCGGCGGCCCCGCGAAGGTCGAGCGAGCACGCGCGCTGGGCGCCGCGATCGCCGTGGACTACCTCGAGCCCGGCTGGACGGAGAGCGTCCGGGCGGAGCTCGACGGCCGCCGGGTGACCGTGCTGCTCGACGGCCGCGGCGGAGCCCCGGCGAGCGAAGCGGCGCGGCTGCTCGCCGACGGGGCGCGGCTCGTGCTCTACTCCGGCGCGCCGCCGCCGCTCGACGACGCCGAGCGCGCCGCGCGCGGCATCCGCGTGGTCGCGCCGATCGGGCGCGCGCTGCTGGACCGCCCGGGCGGGCTGCGTCCACTCGAGACCGAGGCGCTGGAGGCGGCGACCAGCGGCCGCCTCACCCCGGTGGTCGAGCATTCGTTCCCGCTCGCCGACGCCGCCGCCGCCCACCGCGCGCTGGAGCAGCGCGCAACGGTCGGCAAGGTGGTGCTCGCGGTCTAGCGGGTCAGCCTTCCCCGCGACGTGTCGCGTACAACTCCGGGGCATGACCGCGTCCGAGGCCACGATCGTCGACGCTGGTGGGCGCGAACTGCGCGTCTCCAGCCCTGATCGCGTCATCTTCCCGATGACCGACCGCTCAGCCGCGGTCACCAAGCTCGACATCGTCAAGTACTACCTCGCCGTCGGGGACGGCATCATGCGCGCGCTCGCGCGGCGGCCGACGACGCTCGAGCGCTGGCCGAAGGGCGTGCACCCGGGCATCGTCGTCTCGACGCGCGAGCAAGGCGGCGGCGACGCCTTCTTCCAGAAGCGCATCCCACGTGGAGCTCCGGACTACGTCGAGACCGCGCGGATCGAGTTCCCGTCGGGTCGCCACGCGGATGAGGTCTGTCCCACGGAGGTGGCCGTCGTCGGCTGGGCGGCCCAGATGGGCACGATCACGTTCCATCCGTGGCCGGTTCGCCGCGACGACGTCGACCATCCGGACGAGCTGCGCCTCGACCTGGACCCGCAGCCGGGCACGGACTTCGCCGACGCCGTGCGCGTCGCCGCCGAGGCACGCGTGCTGCTGGGTGAGCTCGGCTACACCGGCTTCCCGAAGACCTCGGGGGGCCGCGGCGTCCACATCTACGTCCGGATCGCGCCGCGCTGGACGTTCACCGACGTCCGCCACGCCGCGATCGCCTTCGGGCGCGAGCTCGAGCGGCGTCTCCCGGGCGAGGTGACGACGAAGTGGTGGAAGGAGGAGCGCGGCGAGCGCATCTTCATCGACTACAACCAGAACGCGCGCGATCGCACGATCGCCTCCGCCTACAGCGTTCGGCCCAAGCCGGGTGCGCCGGTCTCCGCACCGGTGGCGTGGGACGAGCTGGCCGACGTCGCGCCCGAGGACTTCACCGTCGCGACGATGCCCGCGCGGTTCGCCGAGGTGGGCGATCGCCATGCCGCGATCGACGATGCCGCGCACTCCCTGCAGCCGCTGCTGGATATGTACGAGAACGACGACGCCGAGGGGAAGGGCGGCGACATGCCGTATCCGCCCGACTATCCGAAGATGCCGGGGGAGCCGAAGCGCGTCCAGCCCTCGCGCGATCGCGACCGCCCGCGCGGGGCGGATGAGCCGTCAGGGTGACTGCGGCAGCTTGACCGAGCCGCGCCGGGCCGCCGGAGCGGAGGGCGGCGGCACGACCGGCCCGATGTCCCCATCCGGCGCCTCGTCCAGGTCCACGATCACCGGCGCGTGATCGCTCGGCCCGCTGCCCTTGCGGGCTTGCCGGTCGACCCATGCGGCCCGGACACGGCCGGCGACCGTCGCGCTGGCCAGCACGAGATCGATCCGCATCCCGAGGTCCTGATGGAACATGCCGGCCCGATAGTCCCAGTAGGAGAACACCCGCTCGTTCGGCCAGCGATCGCGTACGACGTCACGCAAGCCGAGCGCCTGCAGTTCGTTCAGCGCCGCCCGCTCGGGCGGTGTCACGTGGGTCTGCCCGATGTAGGCGTCCGGATCGAACACGTCGTCGTCGGTCGGTGCGATGTTCATGTCGCCGCACACGACCGTCGCCTCCGGGCCGGCGGCGACCGTCTCCCGCAGCGACGCGAGCCACGCAAGCTTGTACCGGTAGTGCTCCGAGTCCGGCACGCGCCCGTTCGGCACGTACACCGAGACCACCCGGATCCCGCCACAGGTGGCGGACACGGCGCGCGCCTCCGGATGCGGGAAGCCCGGCGCGCCGGCGAGTCCGACGGCCACGTCGTCCAGCCCGACGCGCGAGAGGATCGCGACGCCGTTCCACGTCGCCTCGCCGTGAACCGCGACGGCATAACCGCGGTCGGCGAGCTCCTCGCCGAGCAGGGCGACGAACGCGTCGTCCGCGAGCTTGGTCTCCTGCAGGCAGACGACGTCCGGCCGGCGCTCAGCGAGCCACGGCAGCAGCCGCGGCACGCGCTGCTTGACCGAGTTGACGTTCCAGGTCGCCAGTCGCACCGGACTCCACGGTACCTACTGGCCGTCGCGCAGCACGCCCGAGGAGCACGTTCGGGCATCCGCTCTCTGTCGATGCTGGGCGGTCCGGGTTCGAACCGGGAACCTCTCGCTTGTGTCGTTAGAGTCGCATCGATGGGACTCGATGGGACGTCTCTGAGATTCCTGCTAGCCGCACGGCCGCGACTGGATCGCACGCTCACGATCGGCCGGCAGGCGCTCCTAACACCTCGAGACGAGCTTGCTGCGCTTCTGCGCATGCACGGCGTGCAGGCTCCTCCCACGCCCGATGGTTTCGCGGAGCCTGTGCTGCATGCGATGGGGGCTCAGCGCGTGGATTCCCTCGATATCTCACCGTTCGAGGGCGCAACCGTCATACACGATCTCAATCAACCGCTGGGCGAGCCGCCTCGCCGGTTCACGGCCGTGATCGACGGGGGGTCGTTGGAGCACGTCTTCAACTTCCCCGTCGCGATCCGAACTTGCATGGAACTGGTCGAGCCTGGCGGTTCTCTGGTGGTAATGGTCCCAGCCAACAACGAGATCGGTCACGGGTTTTACCAGTTCAGCCCCGAACTGTTCTACCGCGTCGCACAGCATGGTTTCGACGTGCTTCAGATGTTGCTCGTTGAGCGCGGACGAA
>DATHJG010000071.1:0-4337 GCA_035489875.1 Solirubrobacteraceae bacterium
AAACAAGCCCCGGGGGAGGGTGCACCCCGGCGGGCTCAGTGCTTGTAGTGACCCGTCGCCTTCGCGAGCAGCAGCTGCGTCACGCGGTCGTCGCCGGCGGCGCGGTCGAGTGCGTCGGCCAGGCGCTCGGCCGCGCGGCCGCGCACGGTCGTCACGAGGCGGCCACCGCGGCTGATCAGCACGGTTCCGGATGCGGTGACGCGCGCGTCGAACGGGTCCGATTCCAGCCGGCCCCGCTTGTCGACGTCGCTCGTCATGCCCGGCTCAGATCAGCGCCTTCGTGTGCCAGACCGTCTTCGTCTCGACGAAGGCCAGGATGCGATCCAGGCTCCGCTCGGGAACGCCCGGCTCGGGCCGCAGCACCCGCTTCAACGTGTCGGCGGCGCTGATCTCCAGATCGACCCACTCCAGGGCCTCGGCGCCCGCGAGATCGAGGGCGTTGACGTCGGCGTGCGACGCGAGCCACGGGGCGATCTCCGCCGGCGACCCGGTCAGGATGTTGACCACGCCGCCGGGGACATCACTCGTCGCGAGCACTTCGCCGAGGCTGATCGCGCTGAGCGGCCGGGTCTGGTCGGCGATCACGACGACCGTGTTGCCGGCGACGAGTGCCGGAGCAACCACCGCGACGAGCCCGAGCAAGCTGCCGCCGGCGGTCGAGCCTGCGCCGCCCTGCGGCGCCACGATCGCGACCACACCGGTCGGCTCGGGCACCGAGATGTTGAAATACGGCCCCGCGACCGGGTTGCCGGAGCCCGTGACCTGCGCGTACTTGTCGGCCCATCCGGCGTACCAGATCCAAGTGTCGATGGCCTCGTCGACCTGCGCGCCCGCGGCGGCGGCCGAGACGCCCTCGGACGCGGAGATCTCCTCCACGAACTGGGCCCGACGCCCGTCGAGCAGCTCCGCGATGCGGTATAGGACCTGTCCGCGGTTGTAGGCCGTGGCACCCGCCCAGCCGGACTGCGCCCCGCGGGCGGCGACCACCGCATCCCGCGCATCTTTGCGGCTCGCCTGCGCGGCATTCGCGAGGAACGCACCCTTCGCCGAGAGCACCTCGTACGACCGGCCGCTCTCGCTGCGCGGGAACGCGCCGCCGATGTAGAGCTTGTAGGTCTTGGGGATCGTCAGGCGGGTCATTTCTTGGCTCCCTGCGTGGCTGCACTTTTCAGGTAGGCGGCGAGACCGTGGCGCCCGCCCTCTCGGCCGTAGCCGGACTCCTTGTAGCCGCCGAACGGTGATGCCGGGTCGAACCGGTTGAACGTGTTCGCCCAGATGACGCCCGCCCGCAGCTTGTCGGCGACGGCGAGGATCTTCGAGCCCTTGTCGCTCCAGATGCCGGCCGACAGCCCGTACGGGGTGTTGTTCGCCTTCGCGATCGCCTCGGCCGGGGTGCGGAACGTCAGCACCGACAGCACGGGGCCGAAGATCTCCTCGCGCGCGATCGTCGACGACGTCTCGACGTTGTCGAAGATCGTCGGCGCGAACCAGAACCCGTTCTCGGGGATCACGCACGGCGCCGTCCAGCGATCGGCCCCCTCCGCCTCGCCGATGTCGCTCAGCGTCCGGATGCGCTCCAGCTGCTCGCGGGAGTTGATCGCCCCGATGTCGGTGTTCTTGTCCAGCGGATCGCCCAGGCGCAGCGTCGAGAGCCGCTGCTTGAGACGGTCGACGACCTCCTCGTGGATGTTCTCCTGCACGAGCAGGCGCGATCCGGCGCAGCAGACGTGCCCCTGGTTGAAGAAGATGCCGTTGACGATGCCCTCGACGGCCTGATCGATCGGCGCGTCGTCGAACACGATGTTCGCGGCCTTGCCCCCGAGTTCGAGGGTGACCTTCTTGCCGGTGCCGGCGATGGCCTTGGCGATCTCCCGCCCGACGCCGGTCGACCCGGTGAACGCGACCTTGTCGACATCGGGATGCCGCACGAGCGCCGCACCCGTCTCGCCCGCGCCGGTGACGATGTTCACGACGCCCGGCGGCAGGTCGGCCTGCTGCAGGATCTCCGCGAACAGCAGGGCGCTGAGCGGCGTGGTCTCCGCGGGCTTCAGCACGACCGTGTTGCCGGCGGCGAGCGCCGGAGCGATCTTCCAGGCGAGCATCAGCAGCGGGAAGTTCCACGGGATGACCTGCGCCGCAACGCCCAGGGCGCGCGGGTTGGCGCCCAGCCCCGCGTGATCGAGCTTGTCGGCCCAGCCTGCGTAGTAGAAGAACCAGGCGGCGACGAGCGGCACGTCGACGTCGCGGCTCTCCTTGATCGGCTTGCCGTTGTCGAGGCTCTCGGCGACCGCGAGCTCGCGCGCCCGCTCCTGCACGAGCCGCGCGATGCGGAACAGGTATTTGCCCCTGTCGGCCCCGCTCATCTTCGACCAGGTCTTGTCGAGCGCCCGGCGCGCGGCGGAGACCGCCGTGTCCACATCCGCGGTGTTCGCGCTCGCGATCTCGGCGATCTTCTTCTCCGTCGCGGGCGAGATCGTCGAGAACGACTGTCCGTGCCCGTCGACGAACTCACCGTCGATGAAGAGCCCGTAGCTCTTCTTCAGATGCAGGATGCTTGTCGACTCGGGCGCGGGCGCGTACTCGAGGAAGCTGGTGGTGTTCGCGATTTCTTTGGCCATGGTCCTAGTCGATCGTCACGTAGTCGGGGCCGCTGTAGTGGCCGGTGGTCATCTTCTGTCGCTGCAAGAGCACGTCGTTCAAGAGGCTCGACGCGCCGAAGCGGAACAGGTGCGGCTGCAGCCACTCCTCCCCCACCGTCTCGGCGACGGTGACGAGGTAGCGGATGGCATCCTTCGACTGCCGGATGCCGCCCGCCGGCTTCACGCCGACCTTCTCGCCGGTGAGCCGGTACCAATCGCGCACGACCTCGAGCATCAGCAGCGTGACCGGCAGCGTGGCGGCGGGCGCGACCTTGCCGGTCGAGGTCTTGATGAAGTCGCCGCCGGCCAGGATCGCGAGCCACGACGCGCGCCGCACGTTGTCGTACGTGGTGAGCTCACCGGTCTCGAGGATCACCTTCAGGCTCGCGTAGGTCCCGTCCTCCCGGCGGCAGGCCTCTTTGACGGCGACGATCTCCTCGAAGACCTGACCGTAGCGACCCGACAGGAACGCACCGCGGTCGATGACCATGTCGATCTCGTCGGCTCCGGCCGAGACCGCGTCCGCGGTGTCGGCGAGCTTGACGCGCAGCGAGGCACGACCGCTCGGGAAGGCGGTGGCGACGGCCGCGACGGAGACGAGGCCCTCATCCGGGTCGCCATGGGCCGCACCCAGGGCGGCCACCGCATCCGGAACCATGTCGCCGTACACGCACACCGCGGCGACGCGGGGTGTCGTGGGGTCGGACGGGTCGGGGTTCAGCGCCTTCGCGACGAGCGAGCGGACCTTGCCGGGCGTGTCGGCGCCCTCGAGCGTCGTGAGATCGATGAGCTCGATGATGCGGTCGAGGGCCCAGGCCTTCGACGTCGTCTTGATCGAGCGGGTCGCGAGACCGGCGGCGCGCTGCTCGAGGCCGACCGCGTCGACGCCCGAGAGTCCCTCGAGGTGCAGGCGCAGGCTCTTCTCGGTCAGCTCGCTGCCGAGCAGCCGCACGGCGCGTTCGGCGGGCGCCAGGGACGTTGTCTGTCGAGTGGGGCTGTGGTCGGTGGTCATTGGTCCTCCAGAAGTGCCCGTGCGGTGCTCTCGTCGCTGACGAGGACCGTGCACAGGCCGCTCATCACGACCGCTCTGGCGATGTCGTGCTTGGAACGTCCCGCGACCACGAAGATCGCGGTCGCGGCCGACCTGAGCTCGTCGAGCCCCAGTCCCACCGTACGCTCGTCGAGCGCCGGGTCGACGATGTTGCCATCGGCATCGACGTAACGGCCGACGACGTCGCCGACGGCGCCCTTGCGCACGAGCTCTGCCACGTCCTCGGGGGTCAGGTAGCCGCTGTCGACGAGCACGGAGCTCGCGTCGGCGACCCCCGCGCTGTAGAGGTACGCGGATGCGGTGGCCGCCCGGGCGAGCACGCCGGCGACCGTGCGGTCGGCTTCGATCGCGCGCTTCGTCTCGAGCCGCTCGAGGATCGCGGGGCTCGGCAGCAGCACGGCCTGCCCCGCGCCGCGCTGCGCGATCGTCGTGGCCATGCTGGCGGCACCGCCTGCCCGGCGATTGAGGCTCACACCGCCGTTGATCTGCACGACGGTGACGCCGGTCGCCCAGCCGTGGGGCAGGCGCTCGGCGACCTCGTTGAGCGTGCGGCCCCAGCTCACCCCGAGCACCCGCGGCACCGGTCGGAGTCCGGTGAGATAGTCGGCGGCGGCCTGGGCGACGCGGGCGGTGAGTCCGGTGTCGTT
>DATHJG010000072.1:0-2128 GCA_035489875.1 Solirubrobacteraceae bacterium
CCGGCATCTCGCCGATCCGCACGCGCTACTACGCGGTGATCGCCTCGGGCTCGCTCGCCGCGATG
Source organism: Solirubrobacteraceae bacterium (assembly GCA_035489875.1). GTDB lineage: Bacteria > Actinomycetota > Thermoleophilia > Solirubrobacterales > Solirubrobacteraceae > DASQMT01. The sequence continues at coordinate 66 of DATHJG010000072.1, forward strand.
GGCGGCGTGTTCCTCTCGATCGGCTTCGTGCACTCGTTCGGCCAGAACATGACCGCGGGCAAGGGCTTCATCGGCCTGGCCGCGGTCATCTTCGGCAAGTGGAAGCCCGGCGGCGCGCTCGCCGCCGCGCTGCTGTTCGGGTTCTCCAGCGCGCTCGCGCAGCGGCTGCCGGTGTTCTCGCCGACCACGGCGACGCTGTTCCAGGCGCTCCCGTACGTGCTCACGCTGATCGCCGTGGCCGGCCTGGTCGGCCGCTCCCGCCCGCCGGCCGCGGACGGCGTCCCGTACGAGCGTCACTAGGGTCCACGTATGGCCGTTCCCCGCCTGCGCGTCCCGAGCAACGCCCCGTCCTCCGGCAGCCCGCTCTCGCGGAACGCCCAGCAGGTCTCGGACGAGGTCGAGCTCTACCACCGCACCTACACGACGCTGCTGCGCTCCAGCGGCGAGACGCTGCTGCGCGTGCTCGAGCCCTCGCACCGGTCGATGACGTCGAGCCTGCATGCGCTGGCGGGATCGGAGGAGCTCGACCTCGGCGCGTTCCTGTACGCGATCCGGCGCCTGCCCGACGCGGTGTCGAACGCGCGCGTGATCGTGATGGGGCAGGAGGCCGAGGTGTTCGCGCGCCAAGGGATCGGGCCGCTGGACGACTGGACGCCGCTGGAGGCGCCCGCCCGGCGCCGCCGCTGGTACGACGACGGCAAGGGCACGATGGCGGTGCTGCTCGCGTCGGCGTCCGACCTCGACGACCTGATCCCGACGCTCGTCGCCTACCAGATCGAGTGGAACAAGCTGCGCATGCGGCTGCGTGCCGCGGACTGGCCGCCGCTCGACCGGGCGCCCGACGCGGCCGAGTGCGCGGCGGTGCTCGGCGGCACCGAGGACGACTGGATCCAGCTCGCCGAGGCGTGGGGCGACGCGTACATCCCGCGGCTGCGGTCGATGGCGGCGGAGCGGCTGAACCTGCGCGTGCGGATGCTCGGCGGCTCGTCGGTCGGCTATGCGCGCATGACGCGCCACTGGTGGGCGCCGGTCCGCGCGACGCTCGCCGAGCGCGGGCTCGAGGACCGGCCGATGTACTTCGTCTCCTCCAACCCGCACTCGATGGTCAACCTGCTGTCGGGCACCGCGCGCCGGCGCGAGGAGGAGATCACCGCCTGGGTCGAGGCGGCGGGCCCAGAGGACCTGCGCACCGAGCTGGCGGCGTTCCGCGCGGGGCGCGCCGCGGGCTCGTGGGAGAACTTCCTCTACTTCTCGGCGCGCGACTTCGTCGAGGCGCAGCCGGCGATGAAGGAGGCGCGCTCGGAGGAGGAGCGGGCGGTCGGCATCAAGCACATCTCGTCGCGCACCGCGCTGCGCGTGTCCGCGCAGGTGATCGCGCTCGACTCGCTTGACCCGCGCTGGCTGGACCCGCGGCTCGGCGACGTCGACGCCGAGCGGCTCGCGCGCTCCCCCGCCGTGATCGTCAACATCGAGTATCCGCTCGGGCTCGCCGCGTACAACATCCTGCGCGAGATCACCGAGGCGCACGACACGCTCCGCGGGGTCTACATCCTCGGCAAGGCGGCGACGCTCAACGCCGACGTCGGCGACGTGATGATCTCGTCGGTCATCCACGACGAGCACTCCGGCTCGACGTACTGGCTCGACAACGCGTTCTCGGTCTCCGACATCGCGCCGTACCTGATGTTCGGCTCGGGCCTGGACAACCAGCGCGCGGTGACGGTGAAGTCGACGTTCCTGCAGAACCGTGAATACCTCGACTTCTACTACCGCGAGGCGTTCACGGTGGTGGAGATGGAGGCCGGGCCGTACTGCAACGCGGTCTACGAGATCGCCGACGTCGACCGCTACCCGGTCGGGGAGGCCGTGAACTTCTCCAAGCTCCCGATCGACTTCGGGATCATCCACTACGCCTCCGACACGCCGTACACCCAGGCGCGCACGCTCGGCGCGCGCGGGCTGAGCTACTACGGGATGGACTCGACGTACGCGTCGACGCTGGCGATCCTGCGCCGGGTCCTCAAGCTCGAAGACATCCTGCCGGGATAAGCCCGCCAGGTACG
>DATHJG010000073.1:0-2843 GCA_035489875.1 Solirubrobacteraceae bacterium
GCACGGCTCGCTGGTGGCGCCGACCGTGACGACGACGATCGACCCCGCGGCCGGGACGCCGACCGTGACGACGACGATCGACCCCGCGGCCGGGGCGCCGACCGACACCGCGCCCGCGACGACCACCACGACCACCCCGGCCGCGACCGACCCGCCGCCGGCTGCCACGGACGCGCCGGTCTCCACGCCGGACCCGACGACGTACCAGGCCTCGCCCGCCGGCGGGGCGGTCGCCGGACAGGGGTAGGCGTGGGGCTGATCGAGCGGCGCATCGGCCTGCTCTTCGCGGTCTTCCTGGGCATGCTCCTGCTCGCCGGCGCCCGCGCCGGCTGGCTCGGCGTCGTGCGCGCGAGCTCGCTCCAGGACGCCGCGGCCACCCAGCAGAATCAGCGCATCGAGGTGCCCGCCCGGCGCGGCACGATCTCCGACATCCACGGGACCGAGCTGGCGATCTCCCAGCCCGCCCAGACGATCGCCGCGACGCCGTATCTGATCAAGGACCCCGTCGCGGTCGCCGGCAAGCTCGCGCGCGTCCTCGGCGAGCCGCAGGACAAGCTGCTCGAGAAGCTCGCCCGGCGCGACACCGGGTTCGTCTACCTCGCGCGCCGCGTGCCCACGGGCAAGGCCGAGCGCGCCAGGAAGCTCGAGATCGAGGGCCTGGAGTTCATCCCCGAGTTCAGCCGCGAGTACCCGCGCGACTGGATGGCGTCGCAGCTGCTCGGCAACGTCGGCACCGAGGGCCACGGGCTGTCCGGGCTCGAGTACCGGTTCGACGCGCAGCTCCGCGGGCGCGACGGCGAGCGCCGGCTGGTTCGCGATGCGCTCGGCGACACGATCGAGCTGCGCGAGGATCAGCGCACGCAGCCGGGCGAGCGGGTGCGCCTGACGCTCGACGCGAACATCCAGGACCACACCGAGCAGGTGCTCGCGGACGTCGGCGCGGCATGGCAGCCCAGGGCCGCCACCGCGCTCGTCATGGACCCCCGCGACGGCGCGATCCTCGCACTCGCCAACTGGCCCCGCGTGAACGCGAACAGGCTCTACGAGGCGCCGGAGTCCGCGATGATGAACCGCGCCGTGGGCGCGATCTACGAGCCCGGTTCGACGTTCAAGGCCTTCACGGTCGCGGGCGCGCTCGAGGACGGCAAGGTGCGACCGACGACCGAGTTCAGCCTCCCGCCGATCCTCCCCGTCGCCGACCGCGAGATCACCGACGCGCACGCGCGCGGCTGGGAGACGCGCTCCGTCGCCGGGATCCTCGCCGAGTCGTCGAACGTCGGCGCCGCGCTGATCGGCCGGACGCTCGGCGCGCGGCGCTTCGACGAGTGGGTCCGGCTCTTCGGCTTCGGCACGCGGACCGGCGTCGACCTGCCCGGCGAGGAGCCGGGGATCCTGCTCGACTACGCCGACTACTCGGGCTCGACGGCCGCCAACATGGCGATGGGCCAGGGCCTGGCGGTGACGCCCATGCAGATGGCGGCCGGCTACGCCGCGATCGCCAACGGCGGCATCCTGCGCCCGCCGCACATCGTCCACTCGGTCGGCGGCCGCGAGCAGCCGACGCCGAAGGGCAAGCGGGTGATCTCCGAGGAGACGGCCGCCGAGGTCCGGCAGATGCTCGAGGGCGTGCTCGGCCCCGGCGGTACGGCGACGGGCGCCAAGATCGACGGCTACGAGCTGGGGGGGAAGACCGGCACGGCCGAGAAGCCCGACGAGAACGGCGGCTACTCGAAGACGAAGTTCGTCGCGTCGTTCGTCGGCTTCGCGCCCGCGAAGAGCCCGCAGCTGCTCGTCGCGGTGATGGTCGACGAGCCGAAGGGCGACATCTACGGCGGCACGGTCGCCGGCCCGGCGTTCAAGGACATCACCAACTACGCGCTCACGAACCTGCGGATCGCGCCGTAGCGTAGGAGCCCGTCAAAGAAGTCGGCACGCCCGGGGCCGGCCGCTGACGCTTCGCCGGATCGGCCGCCGAATCCTCGCCAATAACACCACTATTGGCTTCGGATCCGTCGACCGCCCGGCTCGGTCATCGACCGCCTCCGGACGCACCGCCTGTTCTTTGACGGACTCCCCAGCGGACCGCGCCCACGGGCGCACCGGGTATCGTCGATCAGACCATGCCGTTGACCGATCCGCGTACGCACGAGGTCTTCAACCAGCCGCCGCCGTTCGAGGACGTCAACTACTTCGACACGGACCTCGCGCTGCGCGAGGGGCTGGAGCGGGAGGGAGCGGGCTGGGCGATCGACCGCGTGCGCGACTGCGGAGCCGTCGCCGGGTCGGCCGAGGCCCAGGAGCACGGCCGCCGCGCCGACCGCAACGAGCCACGGCTGCAGACGCACGACCGCTACGGGCACCGGGTCGACCGCGTCGACTACGACCCGAGCTGGCACTGGCTCCTGCGCGGCGCGGTCGAGCGCGAGATCCACGCGCTGCCCTGGCGCGAGCCGCGCGCCGGCGCGCACGTCGCGCGCGCCGCGCTCGAGCTGCTGTGGACGCAGGCCAACGCCGGCGTCATGTGCCCGGTCTCGATGACCTACTCCGCGATCCCCGCGCTGCGCGTCGACCCCGATCTGGCGGCGGAATGGGAGCCGCGGCTGACGCTCCCCGACTACGACCGCGGCGCGCTGTGCGGCATGGCGATGACCGAGAAGCAGGGCGGCTCGGACGTCCGCGCGGGCACCACGCGCGCCGAGCCCGCCGGCGACGGCGCCTACGAGCTGACCGGCCACAAGTGGTTCTGCTCGCACCCGATGTGCGACGTCTTCCTCGTGCTCGCGCAGGCGCCCGGCGGCCTGTCCTGCTTCGTCGTCGAGCGCGGCCCGGGCTTCGAGATCCAG
>DATHJG010000074.1:0-5795 GCA_035489875.1 Solirubrobacteraceae bacterium
GTTCATCGTCTCGCCCACCTACTACGGCATGGCCGCCGACGTGGCCGCCTGCGCCGCGGTCTGCCACGCCGCGGGCGTCCCGCTCGTGGTCGACCAGGCGTGGGGCCCGCACTTCGGCTTCCACCCCGGCGTGCCGCCGAGCGCGCTCGCGCTCGGCGCCGACGCGGTGCTCACGTCGACGCACAAGATCGTCGGCTCGCTGACGCAGTCGGCGATGCTGCACGTGGCGCCGACCGGGCGGATCGATCCCGACCAGGTCGCGCGGATGGTGCGGCTGACGCGGAGCACGTCGCCCTCGGCGCTGCTGATGGCCTCGCTCGACGCCGCGCGCCGCCAGCTCGCCGTGCACGGCGAGGCGCTGCTCCACCGCACGATGGCCGGGGGCGACCGCGCGCGGGCGGCGATCGACGGCGTGCCGGGCGTGCGCGTGATCGGCGACGAGTTCGTCGGCCGGCCGGGCGTGGCCGGGTGGGACCCGATGCGGATCGTGATCGACGTGCGCGGGACGGGATGCACCGGCTACGAGGTCGCCGCCGGGCTGCGCGAGGCGTTCGACATCCACGTCGAGCTCGCCACGCACGCGACGATGGTCCTGATCCTCGGTCTGGGCCAGCCGCCGGAGGACCTCGAGCGCTTCGCGCACGACTTCGCCGCCGTCGTGCGGCGGATCGGGCGGCCGGGCGCGGCCGTGGCGCTCGTGCGGGCGCCGCGGGCGCTGGAGAACGAGGTCGTCGTCCCGCCGCGCGACGCGTTCCTCGGCGACGCCGAGGTCGTCGCGGTGGACGACGCGGTCGGTCGCGTCTCCGCGGAGTCGATCGCGGGCTACCCACCGGGCATCCCGGCGCTGCTGCCGGGCGAGCGGATCACGACCGAGCTCGTCGCGTACCTGCGGGAGCTCAAGGCCTCGGGCGCGCGGCTGCACGGCGCGAGCGATCCGGGCTTCCAAACCATCTGGGTGCTCCGAGCGTAAGACTCCGCGTGGGGGCTGCGAGCTGCGAGCGGTCGGGCGACGAGCGCTGCGTCAGGGCGCGCCGCCGGTGATCGCCACGTACCGGCGAACCGGGGCGGACCCGCCGTGGGGCGACCCGCGGCGCTACCACGGCGTCGCGATGGAGGGGTACTTCTGGCGCTTCACGCAGCCGGCGAGCGGCCACGTCGCGATCGTGATGTGCGGCGTGAACCGGTCGCGGAGCGGCGAGCGCTGGGCGTTCGTCGGGCTCGCCGCGCACCCCGGCGGCTTCTTCCGCTGGGCGGCGCTGCAGGACGCGCACGCCGATCCCACCGGCTACGGCGTGCGCGCCGGCGAGGCGTTCTCCGGCGGCCCGGACCACCTGCGGCTCGAGCTCGGGCCGGATTGCCGCGTCGTCGCCGAGCTGGACGCGCCCGTCGCCTGGCCGCGGCGCGCGTTCGGCGGGCTGGGCGGCGCGCACGCCATCCCGGGCTTGAGCCAGTACTGGCATCCGCACCTGTTCGCGGCCGACGTCCGCGGCAGCGTGACCGCGGGCGCCGAGTCGTTCACGCTCGACGGCGCCGGCGCGTACGCGGAGAAGAACTGGGGCGGCGGCTTCCCGGACCGCTGGTGGTGGGGTCAGGCGCACGACTTCGGCGACACCGTCTCGGTGGCGTTCGCCGGCGGCCCGGTCGGCGTCGGCCGCGCGCGCCTGCACGCGACGGCGTCCGTCGTCCGGCTGGACGGGATGGTCCTGCGCTGCCGCCCGCCGGCGACCGTGACGCTGGGCGACGGCGCGTGGCGCCTGCGTGCCCGCGCCGGCGCGCACCGCGTCGAGATCGAGGGCGCCGCCGACCCCGCGACCGCGCACGCCCTCACGGTCCCGCTCCCGGCGGAACGCCGCGCGGTCGATCGGTCCCATCACCACCTGGCCGGCGAGATGCGCGTGCGAGTGACCCGCCGCGGTCGCACGGTGTTCGCGGGCGAGTCCGCGCTCGCAGGCCTCGAGCGCGGCGGAACCTAAAGGGGGTCAGACCCTGTCAGGTCGCGGGCGGCGCCAGGGGCCGCAGCCCGCCGGCGAGCGCGGCGCACCTAGAGAGGGTCGGACCCCCTGTAGGTCTCGGGCCGCAGCGCGACGGAGAGTGCGGCGGCGACGGCGGCGAGCAGCGCGACCACGCCGAGCCCCCAGCCCAGCGTCGTCTGCTCGGCGACGAAGCCGATCAGCGGCGGCCCGGCCAGGAAGCCGGTATAGCCGATCGTCGACACGAACGCCACGGCCGGACCGCTCCGGCCGGGCTCCGCGCGCCCGGCGAGGCTCAGGACGACCGGGAACACGCATGCGACGCCGAGGCCCGCGACCGCGAACGCGGCGATCGTCGTGGCCCGGTCGGCTGCGGCGAGGCCCGCCGTCAGCGCGAGCGCGGCGGCGCCGCAGCCGAGCTGGAGCGTGCCCGCGGGGCCGAACGCGGCGATCGCGCGGCCGCCGGCGAAGCGGCCCACCGCCATCGCGCCGGCGAACGCCGCGTAGCCCATCGCGGCGATGCCCGCGCCCGCGTCGAGCGTGTCGGTGAGGTAGAGCGCGCTCCAGTCCGCCATCGCGCCCTCGCCCACGGCCGCGCAGAACGCGATCAGGCCGCAGATCAGCAGCACCGGCGTGCCGAGCGTCCGCGCCGCGCCGCGCGTGCCCGCAACCTCACGCGGCCGCGCGCGCTCTCCTGCGCGCATCGGGGTCGCCGACGGCTCGACCTCGCCGGCCGGCCGGAGATGCCGGCTCGCCCAGGCGACGGCCGCGGCACCGACCACCCCCGTCGCTCCGAGATGGGGACCGGTCGCGACGGCCGCGCTCGCGATCCCCCCGCCGGCGAGCGCGCCCGCGAGGCCGCCGGTGCTGAACCAGCCGTGGAACGAGGGCATGATCGGCCGGCGGTACGCGCGCTCGACCGCGATCGCCTCGACGTTCATCGCGACGTCGAGCATCCCGAACGCCGCGCCGACCACCATCAGCGCGCAGGCGAGCTGCGGCACGTCGTGCGCCAGGGCCGGGAGCGGGATGGCGGCGCAACCTGCCAGGCCGCCGCCGACCGCGATCCAGCGCCCGCCCCAGCGGGCGCACGCCCACCCGGCGACCGGCATCGTCAGCAGCGAGCCGACCGCGACGCCCAGCAGCGCGAGACCGAGCTCGGCCGCGCCGGCCCCGACGCGGTCCCGGATGTCGGGCACGCGCGTGACCCAGCCGGCGAACAGCGCGCCGTTGACGAAGAAGAGCGTCGTCACGGCCAGGCGGGCGGTGCGCTGAGGGTGTCGTCGCGTCGGGCGCATGTCTGTACCGGTACAGACTGTACCGGTACAGTAGACTCGGCGGCACGTGAGCGCACGGACACCCCGACACCCCCAGGGCGTGACGCTGGCCACGATCGCCGCCGAGCTGGGCGTCTCGCGCATGACGGTCTCGAACGCGTACAACCACCCCGACCAGCTCAGCCCCGACCTGCGGAGCAGGGTGCTGGAGACGGCCAAGCGGCTCGGCTACCCCGGGCCGAACCCGCTCGCGGCGACGCTCAGCCGGGGCCGCGTGGGCGCGCTCGGATTGCTGTTCGACGATCCGTTGTCCTACGCGTTCACCGACCCAGCGGCGGTGCTGTTCTTCGGCGGCGTCGCGGCGGTCTGCGAGCGGCGGCACGTGGGGCTCGTGCTGGCCCCGGTGGGCGTGGCCGCGGCGGGGACCGACCTGACTCGGGTCGCGCTCGTCGACGGCTTCGTCGCCTACTGCGACATCCCGGACGACGAACGGCTCCAGGTGATCGAGGAGCGCGGGCTGCCGATGGTCATCGTCGACGGCCCGGTGCGGCCCGGCTTCGCACACGTCGGCGTGGATGACCGCGGCGCTGCCCGCGCGGCCGCCCAGCACCTGCTCGACCACGGCCACCGCCGCTTCGCCGTCGTCGCCCTCCCGCTCGCGCCCGACGGCTACGAGGGCGCCGCCGACGCGGACCGCCAGGCAGCCGCCCGCTTCCACTGCAACCGCCAGCGCCTGCGCGGCTATCGCGACGCGCTCGAGGCGGCGGGCGTCGACTGGGCGGACGTGCGGATCGAGGAGCGGGTGCCGCACGCGCGCGACGCCGGCCGCCGCGCCGCCGGCTCGCTGCTGGACCGCGCCGACCGGCCGACCGCGCTGCTCGCGATGAGCGACGAGCTGGCGATCGGTGCGCTCGAGGCGGCCGAGGACCGCGGGATCGACGTCCCGCGGGAGCTCAGCGTCGTCGGCTTCGACGACACGCCCGCCGCGAGCCAGGCGCGCCCGGCGCTGACCACGGTCCGGCAGCCGCACGGCGAGAAGGGCGAGATCGCCGCTCGCCTGTTGCTCGACGGCGAGGACCCGACCGCGGATCACATGCTGCCCACCGAGCTGATCGTGCGCGCATCGACCGCGCCGGCGCGGCGCGCAACCTGAACAACGGGGTCAGACCCCGCTCGGCTATTCTTGTCGGCGTGACCATTACCAGCACGGACGACCTGATCGATCGCGCGCTCGCAGAGGACGTCGGCGACGGGGACGTGACCGTCGAGGCCACCGTCGATCCGGGCGCGCGCGGCGTCGCCACGATCACGCAGAAGGCGCCGGGCGTGATCTCCGGGCTCGACGTCGCCGAGGCCGTGTTCCTCCGGCTCGACCCCGATGCCGCGATCGAGCGGCTGGGGCCTGAGGGCGAGTGGCGCGGGGCGCCGGCGCCCGTGCTGCGGGTCGAGGGCGCTGCCGGCGCGATCCTCACCGGCGAGCGCACGGCGCTCAACTTCCTCGGCCGGCTCTCCGGCGTCGCCACGCTCACCGCCACGGTCGTGCGCGCGATCGACGAGGCCGGCGGTACGGCCAAGCTGCTCGACACGCGCAAGACGACCCCGGGCCTGCGGGCGCTCGAGAAGCGCGCCGTCGGCCACGGCGGCGGCGTCAACCATCGCGCCGGCCTGTACGACTTCATCCTGATCAAGGAGAACCACGCCGCGCTGGCCGGCGGCGTGGGAGAGGCGGTGCGCCGCGCCCGCGCCGCGCGGCCCGACCTCCCGCTCGCCGTCGAGGTGCGCGACGCCGCCGAGATCGACGAGGCGCTCGCCGCCGGCGCACCGCGGCTCCTGCTGGACAACATGACGCCCGACCAGGTCGCCGCCGCGGTCGCGCAGGTGGACGGCCGCGCGGAGCTCGAGGCGTCCGGCGGGGTGACCCCCGACACAGTTGTAGTCTACGCGACCTTAAAGGGTCTACACTACGTCTCGATGGGCGCGCTGACCCACTCCGCACCGAACCTCGACCTCTCCCTCCTCCTCGAGATCACGACATGACGCTGCTCCAGCTCGACAACATCCCGGCCATGCAGGACGAGGTCCGCGCGCTCGCCGCCGAGCGCGGCGCCGTGATCCTGGCGCACAACTACCAGCTCCCCGAGATCCAGGACGTGGCCGACTACGTCGGCGACTCGCTCGGGCTCTCCCAGCAGGCGGCCGCCACGTCCGAGCCCGTGATCGCGTTCTGCGGCGTGCACTTCATGGCCGAGACCGCGTCGATCCTCTCGCCGGAGAAGACCGTGCTGCTGCCGGACCTTGACGCCGGCTGCTCGCTCGCCGACAGCATCACCGCCGAGCAGCTGCGCGGCTGGAAGGCCAAGCACCCCGGCGCGATCGTCGTCATGTACGTCAACACGACCGCCGAGGTCAAGGCGGAGACCGACTACTGCGTGACCTCGTCCAACGCGGTCGCGGTGGTCGAGCACATCTACCGCGAGCACGGCCGGGACACCGAGATCCTGTTCGGCCCGGACATGTTCCTCGGCGCCTACGTGGAGAAGATGACCGG
>DATHJG010000075.1:0-4645 GCA_035489875.1 Solirubrobacteraceae bacterium
GATCCGCGCGGCGGCGACGAGCTGCAGGCCGACGCCGCCGCACCCGATCACGCACACGCTCTCGCCGATCGCGACGCGCGCCGCGTTGCGCACCGCACCCACCGCGGTCACCACCCCGCAGCCGAGCAGCGACGCCTCCCACAGCGGCAGCTCCGCCGGGATCCGCACCGCCGACGCCGCCGGCACGACGCAGTACTCGGCGAAGCAGGAGACGAAGTTGAAGTGCTGGACCGGCCGCCCGTCCGGGAAGCGGAGCCGCGACGTGCCGTCCAGCAGCGTGCCCTCCCAGGCCGCGGCGCCGGCGGGCTCGCACAGGTTGCGCCGGCCGGCGACGCACGCCGCGCAGGTGCCGCAGGACGGGACGAAGCAGAAGGCGACGGCGTCGCCCGCGGCGACGTGCGTGACGCCCTCGCCGACGGCCTCGATCACGCCCGCGCCCTCGTGGCCGAGGACCATCGGGTGCCGGCCGTCGCCGAGATGGCCGTCCGCGAGGTGCAGGTCCGAGCCGCACACGCCGGCGGCGGCGACACGCACGAGCACCTCGTCCGCGGCCGGCGGATCGAGCTCGAGCTCGCACACCTCCAGCGGCTCGCGGTACGCGTGCAGGACGGCGGCGCGGATCCTCATGCGATGCGGTGCGCGTCGAGCGCGTCGAGGTCGGGCGTGACGCCGAGCCCGGGCCCGGGCGGCGGGGCGACCGAGCCGTCGGCGGCGATCGCCACGGTGGCGCCGCCGAGGAGCCAGTCGCGGCGCTCGGCGCTCCAGCCCGGCGGGTCGAGCGGGACCTCCACGTACGGGCAGGTCGAGACCGCGAGCGCGATGTGCAGGTTCGCGACGAGCCCGAGCCCGTTCGACCAGGTGTGGGGCGTGAACATCCGGCCGCACAGGTCGGCGAGCCCGGCGATGCGGCGGCAGCCGCTCATCCCGCCCGCGAGCACGACGTCGGGCTGGACCACGTCCACGCCGCCGCGCACGACGAGGTCGCGCGCCTCGTGCAGGCTGCGGACCATCTCGCCCGCGGCGATGCGCAACGACGTCCCGGCACGCAACCGAGCGTAACCGTCGACGTCGGTCGTCGGCAGCGGCTCCTCGAGCCAGTACACGCCGAGCGGCTCGAGCGCCCGCGCGCACTGGATCGCGTCCGCCACGTCCCAGCGGCGGCCCCGATCGCCCGCCATGCGCCAGCCGTGGTTGGCGTCCACCATCAGCTCGACGTCGCGGCCGACGGCGTCGCGCACGGCCTCGACGACGGCCACGTCGTCGCGCCAGTCGGTCTGGTGGAAGCGGATCTTGACGGCCCGCACGCCCGCGTCGCGCAGCGCCAGCACGCGCCGCGCGCGCTCGGCCGGCTCGACCAGCTCGCCGCTCGAGGCGTAGGCGAGCAGCCGCTCGGAGCGTCCGCCCAGCAGCCGCCACAGCGGCTCGCCCAGCGCGCGCGCGGCGAGGTCCCAGACCGCGACCTCGGCGATCCACGGGCGCCCGCCGTGGAAGTCGACGGTCTCGCACAGCTCGCGCACGACCTCGGTGCGGCGGGGATCGAGCCCGACCAGCAGCCGCTCGAGCAGCGCCGCGTCGGGCAGCTCGTCGCCGCTGGCGTAGCCGGCCGTGCCGTCGTCGGCGCGGACGATCACCAGCGCCGCCTCGCTGCGCGCCCGCGGCACCGGGTCCCATGCCGCGCGGAAGGGCGGGTCGAGCGCCACGCCGTAGTGCCGGACCTCCACGGACTCGATGCGCACGTCAGGCGCCGTCGTAGTAGATGTTCGCGGCGTCCTCGCGGCGCTCGACGAGCGCGCGCACCGCATCCGCGGTCGGGGGGTCGAGCGCATCGGCGATCGCCCCGCGCATGGCCGCGCGGTTGGCGCGCTTGACCGCGGTCTCGTCGTCCGCGGCGGGGTCGACCCAGACGGCGACGAGCACGACCACGTCGGCGGCCTCCGCCGCGTCGATCACCCCGTCGGCCACCGCGTCCAGCACGCCCTGGGCGATGCCGAGCTGCGCGGCGCCCCACGTGATCGGCCCGAGCTTGCCCTCGCCCTCGATCGGCGCCTTGTTGACGACGATCGTGACCGGCCGCACCACGACGCCGGGCGACAGGCACGCGAGGAACGGCGTGTGCCCCGGCCGCGGGCCGGCGAGCGCCCCCGCCGCCGCGGCGGCCGTCGGCGAGCCGCGCCGCGCGAGCACGACGTTGATGTGGCTTCCGTTCGGCACCTCACCGGACCAGAACTCGCCGATCCGTCCATCCAGGGGATCCGTCACCTGCCGTCCTCCAAGTCGAGTACCACCCGCAGCGCCTCGCCTGCGCGCATGATGCCGAACGCCTCCTCGACGCCGTCGAGCGGCAGGCGCCGCGACACCAGCCGGTCGAGCGGGAGCCGGCCGCGGCGGTAGAGCTCGAGCAGCGCGGGGAAGTCGCGCTGCGGGCGCGAGGAGCCGTAGATCGAGCCGAGGATGCGCCGCTCCAGGCGCGGGATCGGCAGCGCCGGCAGCGTGATCGTCGCGTCCGCGCGCGGGATCCCGATCAGCACCGCGGCGCCGCGCGCCCGCGTGGACAGGAACGCGGCCAGCGCCGCCTCCGGCCGTCCGGTCGCCTCGATCGCATAGTCGACGCCGCCGCCGCTGACCTCGAGCACGCGCTCGGCCGTGCGCTCGGCGTCGCCCGCCCAGGCGACCGCGTGCGTCGCCCCGAGCTCCTCGGCGGCGGCCAGCTTGTCCGCGGACACGTCGATCGCGACGACGGGGTCCGCGCCCGCGGCGATCGCGCCGAGCACCGCGCTCATGCCGACGCCCCCGCAGCCCAGCACCGCGACCCGGTCGCCGGGCCGCACGCCGGCGGTGCGCCACACCGCGCCCGTCCCGGTGGCCACCGCGCAGCCGGCCAGCGCGGCGACGTCGAACGGGACGCCGTCCGGGATCGGGATGCAGCACGCGGCGGGCACCACGGTCCGCTCGGCGAACGTCGACAGGAACGAGTAGTGGTAGACCGGCTCCCCGTCGCGCGAGAGCCGCGGCGTGCCGTCCAGCAGCCCGCCGTGCCCCATGTCGCTCCACGCGCTGGAGCACAGGTGCTGCAGGTCGCGCACGCACTCGTCGCAGTGCCCGCAGGCCGGGACCCACGAGAGCATGACGCGGGCGCCCTCCGCCAGTCCGGCGCCCTCGCCCACCGCCTCGACGACGCCGGCGCCCTCGTGGCCGAGCACGGCGGGGCAGCGGGTGGCGGCCGTGCCGTCGACCGCGTTGTAGTCCGAATGGCAGACGCCGCTCGCGTGCAGGCGGACCCGCACCTCCCCCGGCCCGGGCGCCGCGAGCTCCAGCTCCTCTATGTGCAGCGGCCCGCCGACGGCCTCGAGGACGGCGGCACGGACCCGCATCACCCCGCCTCGTCGGCTGCTCGGACCGTCGGGGCGCGGCCGTCGCCGGTCGGCGAGCCGTCCGGGGTCACGCCCTGCTTTCCCGCCAGCTCCTCGAGCGGGATGTGGCAGCGCATGAAGTGACCCGGCTCGTACTCCTTCAGCGGCGGCTGCTCCTGCGCGCAGATGTCGCCCCACTTGCGCGGGCAGCGGGTGTGGAAGACGCAGCCCGTCGGCGGATTGGCGGCCGACGGGATCTCGCCCTCCAGCCGGATCCGCTCGCGGCGCTCGCCCTGCTCGCCCGGGATCGACGAGAGCAGCGCCTCCGTGTAGGGATGGTGCGGCGGGCGGAACACGCGCTCGGCCGGCCCGAGCTCCATGAGCCGGCCGAGATACAGCACCGCGATCCGGTCCGACAGGTAGCGCACGACGCCCAGGTCGTGCGAGATGAACAGGTACGCCACCTTCTTGTCGGTCTGCAGATCCGCCAGCAGGTTGAGGATCGCGGCCTGCACCGAGACGTCCAGCGCCGAGGTCGGCTCGTCGCACACGACGACGCGCGGCTCGCCGGCGAACGCGCGCGCGATCGCCACCCGCTGCTTCAGGCCGCCCGAGAGCTGGGCCGGGCGGACGCTGATGAGGCGGATGTCGAAACGCACCGAGTGGGCGAGCTCGACCAGGCGCTCCTCGCGCTCGCGCCCGGTCGTGCCGAGCAGCTTGGTGATGGCACGACCGATGATGCGATGGATCGAGAACCGGCGGTTGAGCGCGGCGTCGGGATTCTGGAACACGATCTGCAGCGCGCGGACCTGCTCGCGGTCGCGGTTGGCGATCTTGCCCGCCACCGGCTTGCCGTCCAGCTCGACGATGGACCCCTCATCGGGCTCGGTCAGGCCGAGGAGCAATCGCGCCAGCGTCGTCTTGCCGCTACCCGACTCGCCCACGAGCCCGAGCGTCTCCCCCGGGCGCAAGGCGAGCGCGATCTCCTCCACCGCGTGGATCTCGTGCCCGTCCTGCTTGAACGTCTTGCTCAGGTTCTCCGCGCGCACGACCGGGGCCGCGTCCTGATCGACCGAGCTTGGGACCGGGGCCGGCGGCTCGGCGCGCGGGAGCTGGTGCGCCTGCTCCCAGAAGTGGCAGCGCGAGTGGCGGCCGGAGCCGAGGTCATGGAACGCCGGCGCCTCCGTCCGGCAGACGTCCTGGGCCAGCCCGCAGCGGTCCACGTACACGCACGCGGGCAGGTCGGCGCCGAGGGGCGGCGGGAAGCCGGGGATCGTGTCGAGCCGCTCGCGGTC
>DATHJG010000076.1:0-7073 GCA_035489875.1 Solirubrobacteraceae bacterium
CATCAAGCGCAGGTCGCTCACGCCGTGCTTCAGAAAGGCGATCCGCTCGATCCCCATCCCGAACGCGAAGCCCTGGACGCGCTCGGGGTCGTAGCCGTGCTCGCGCACGTAGCCGAACACGTTCGGGTCGACCATGCCGGAGCCGAGGATCTCGATCCAGCCGGTGCCCTTGCACAGGTGGCAGCGCGACCCGTCGCGCAGGAACCCGGCGGTGCAGTTGAAGCAGGAGACGTCGACCTCGACGCTCGGCTCGGTGAACGGGAAGAAGTGCGGGCGCAGCCGCACCTCGCGATCCTCGCCGAAGACCGCGCGCGCGAACGCCAGCAGCGTGCCCTGGAGGTCGCCGAGCGTGACGTCCTCGTCGACCGCAAGCCCCTCGACCTGGTGGAACTGCGGCGTGTGCGTGGCGTCGTTGTCGCGCCGGTACGTGCGGCCGGGCACGATGATGTAGAGCGGCGGCGGCTCGAGCTCCATCGCGCGCACCTGCATCGGCGACGTGTGCGTCCGCAGGACCGCACCGTCGGTCGTGTAGAACGTGTCGCTCTTGAGCCGCGAGGGATGCTGCGGTGAGTGGTTGAGCGCGTCGAAGTTGTAGTAGACGGTCTCGATCTCCGGCCCCTCGGCGACACGGAAGCCGAGGCCCAGGAACACGTCCTCGATCTCCCGGCGCATCGCGGTGATCACGTGCAGGCGTCCGACCGGCACGGCCGGCGTGCCCGGGAGCGTGACGTCGACGGCGTCGCCGGCCAGCCGGGCGTCCAGCTCGCCCCGCTCCAGCTCCGCCCGGCGCGCCTCGACCGCCGCCTCCAGCGCCTTGCGCGCCTCGTTGGCGGCGCGGCCGACCGCGCCGCGCTCCTCCGCCGGCAACTGCGCGACGCCGCGCAAAAGGTTCGGCAGCTCGGCCTTGCGGCCGAGGTACGCGATCCGCGCCTCCTCGAGCGCGGCGGTGTCGTCCGCGGCCGCGATCGCCGTGGTTCCCTGCGCCTGGAGCTGCTCGATCTGGTCCTTCATGCGGCCGCCACCCTAGTGACTTCGTAGAGGCCGATCGTCGCCGCCATCGCGGCGTTGAGCGACTCCGACCGGATCGGGATGTGGGCGGTCTCGTTGCAGCTTGCGAGCACGCCGTCGGGCAGCCCCTCCCGCTCGGCGCCGACCACCAGCGCCACCTCGTCGCGCCGCACCTCGGCGAGCGGACGGCCGTCGCGGGCCGCCAGCGCGACCTTGTGGCCCGGGAGCTCCCCGATGTTCGAGACCCGGACCACCGGCACCGCGAAGATCGCACCCATCGACGCGCGCACCGCCTTGTGGCCGTAGGGGTCCGCGGTGCCCGGGCCCAGCGCCACGCTCCCCGCGCCGAACGCGAGCGCCGACCGCAGCACGGTGCCGACGTTGCCGGGATCGTTGACGCCCCACAGCGCGACGCAGACCGGCCCCACCGGCGCGGGCGCCCAGCGCTGCGGGTACACGGCGAGCGCGCGCGTGCCCGAGCCGAGCTGCGAGACCTGCTTGAGCAGGTGCGCCGCGACCTCCTCCCCCGCGAGCCCCGAGCCCGCCTCGCACAGCAGCAGCTCGGGCGTCCAGCCCGCCGCGCTCGCGGCGTCGATCAGGTCCTCGCCCTCGGCCACGAACAAGCGCGTCTTGTCGCGCCACTTGCGGCCGGCGAGCTTGCGGACCTCTCGGAGCGATTCGTTGTGGGGGCTGGTGATGGGCATGTCGGGTGCAGAAACAAAAAGGGCGCCCGTCCTGGAAGGAGGAGCGCCCGGAAGCTTGCGGTGTCGTCAGCCGTCAGGCCGGCAACGCCTCGCGGGCGGCGTCGGCAAATCGCCGGAACGTGTCGGCGTCGCGCACGGCGATGTCGGCCAGGACCTTGCGGTCGATCTCGATGCCGGCCAGCTTGAGGCCGTGCATGAACGTGCCGTAGCTCATGCCGTTCTGGCGCGCTGCGGCGTTGATGCGGGTGATCCACAGGCGGCGGAAGTCGCGCTTGCGGTTGCGGCGGTCGCGGTACGCGTACGCGTCCGCCTTCATGACCGCTTCCTTCGCGCGCTTGTACGAGGAGTGCGCCTCGCCGCGGAAGCCCTTGGCCCGCTCGAGGGTGGCGCGGCGCTTCTTGCGCGCGGCGACGGAGCGCTTGACGCGGGTCATCGCCCGTTGCCTCCCAGCAGCTTGTTGACCGTCTTGCGATCGGCCTTCGCGACCGACTTCTCCAGGCCCAGCGCCCGCTTGTACTTCGGCGACTTCTTCTCGAGGATGTGGCTCGAGAACGCGCGACGCGACTTGAGCTTGCCGGTCGCGGTCTTCTTGAAGCGCTTCTTCGCGCCGGAGTGGGACTTCATCTTGGGCATGGGCGGTCGCACAGGATAGCGGCCCGCAGTCACGTGCGACGGCGCCCCGCGTACAGCACATAGCGGGCGTCGATCTCCGCCGCCGGCGGCCGGTTGTTCTGGGCGGCAAGGAGGCGGTCGAAGGCCGGTCGGAGCGCGGTGCGGCGCTCCGTGTGCAGCCCGAGCGGGAGCGTGAGCGCGTCGAACATCGCGTCCGCGTCCGGGAACGCCAGGGCGACCGTGCGGGTGCGCCGCTCGAGGTCCTCGAGCAGGGGTTCGAACCTCCGCCGCGCGGTCTCCTCGTCCGCCCAGTCGGACGGGGGGCGCACGCCGTCGGGCAGCGCGACGTGCTCGTCGAGGCGGCCGGGCAGCCCGCGCGGGACCCACGCGGCGAGCACGAGCCGCCCGCCGGGGCGCAGCACGCGCACGAGCTCGTGCGCGGTCCGGCGGGCACGCGGCGCGAGCGCGGCGCCGAACGCCGAGACGACGACGTCGAACGCGCCGTCGCCGTATGGCAGCGCCTGTGCGTCCGCCACCGCCCAGCGCACGCGCTCGCCGCAGCGGGCGTGCCCGCGCTCCACCATCGCATCCGCGACGTCGCACGCGTCGACGTCAGCCCCGAGCGCCGCGCAGGCGATGGCGACGTTGCCGTCGCCCGCGCCGACGTCGAGCACCCGCTCGCCCGCCTCCACGCCGGCGAGCTCGACCGCGGCCGCGGCGACCGGCTCGAGCGCGCGCAGCAGGGGCTCGGCCGGCGCCGTCTCCCACCCCGCGCGCACCCGCTCGGTCACGCCGTCGTAGTCGATGTCGGCGCGCGCCCGCGCGCTGAGCCGCAGCCCGAGCAGCGCGCGGCGCGAGAGCGGCGCCGGCTCGCGGCCCGGCGCGCGCTCGTAGGCGTCGCGACGTTCCATGCGCCCGAAGGGTACGGCCGGTGACGCGGAATAACACGACGGTCACATCGCGGCGCGTGCGCTCCCGTAGTCCTTCCGGCCGAGCAGTTGTCCGGCACGACAGGGGAAGGCACTCATGACCTTGGACATCACGCGCAGGCGCTTCGTCGAGGGCTCGGCCGCCGTCGGCGGCGGGCTCGCGATAGCCGGGCCGCTCTCGGCGCTGGCCGCCCAGACGGCGGAGGGCCGCGGCCGCCCGAGCGTGCCCGGCTATGGGCAGATCAAGCCGACGAAGGAGATCGACAGCGGCATCGAGTACCTCGCGCTGCCGCCGGGCTTCAAGTACCGGCTGATCTCGCGTGCCGGCGACCGCATGAGCGACGGCAACCCGACGCCCGGCATCTTCGACGGCATGGCCGCCTACAAGGGCCGCGGCGGCGACGTCATCCTGATCCGCAACCACGAGAACCGCTCGCGCGACGGCGAGGTCACCGTGGCGGTCCCGAACGGCAAGCGCTACGACCCCGACCCGAACGTGCGCGGCGGCAACACCAAGCTCGTCGTCGGTCGGGACCGCCGCGTGAAGGAGCAGTACGCAGTGCTCGGCGGCACGCACACGAACTGCGCGGGCGGCGTCACGCCGTGGGGCACGTGGATCACGTGCGAGGAGATCTTCAACTACGGCTCGACCGAAGGTAACGACACCCCGGGCACCGGCGTGCCGCACGGCTACTCGTTCGAGGTCCCGGCCGATGCGACGAAGCCGGTCACGCCGCAGCCGATCGTCGACGCGGGCCGCTTCGCGCACGAGGCGGTGGCGTGGCTCGACGGCGTGCTGTACGAGACGGAGGATCACGGCAGCGCCGCGTTCTACCGCTTCATCCCGGAGCGCAGGCCGCGCGAGTACGGCGACCTCGCGAGCTTCGGCGGCACGCTCCAGGCGCTCGTGATCCGCGGCCGTCCGAACTTCGCGGCCGACGACGCCAAACCCGGTGAATCATTCGCGGTGGAATGGGTGACGATCGAGGAGCCGAACCCCCTGACCGACACGGTCCGCATCGAGGCGCAGTCGAAGGGCGCCGCGATCTTCAACCGGACCGAGGGGATCTGGTCGGCCGACCGGCGGGTGTACTTCGACTGCACCGAGGGCGGGGCCGCCGAGCTCGGGCAGGTCTGGGAGTTCACGCCACGCGGCCGCGACGGCGGCGAGCTGCGGCTCGTCTACGAATCGACGAGCGCAGACGACCTGCAGAACCCCGACAACCTCGTCGTGGTCCCGCATACGGGCGACATCTGGCTGCAGGAGGACGGCGGCGGCGAGCAGTTCGTGCGCGGCGTCACGCAGCGCGGCGAGATCTACGACTTCGCGGAGACGCTCTTCACGAACTGGGAGTTCTGCGGCGGCTGCTTCAGCCCCGACGGCGACACGTTCTTCCTCAACCAGCAGGGCGACCGGCTCGTCGAGGGCGAGACGCCCGAGACGCAGGCGGACGTCAACCGCGGCCTCACGTTCGCGATCTGGGGCCCGTTCGACCGCTGACCCCGCCGCCGCGGCGCGCCTTCGTCGTCAGGACGAAGGCGCGCCGGCGGCGACGCGGAACGGCTTGCGGGCGACGAGCTCGTCGTCGACCTCCAGCCGCCACTCGTAGCCGCCGGCCTCGAGCGAGATCGCGTTGAAGTTGATCGCGAGCGGCGTGTTGAGCGTCGAGCCGGGCTTGACGCCCGGCGGCCGCCCGACCTCGAACCCGCCGTCGACCGCCAGCGCCTCGCCGTGCGGCGCGGCGACCGGCTCGCCGTCCTCGGTGAGCAAGTACGCGCGCAGCGAATGCTGCGCGTTCGCCGCGTCCCACGGCACCTCGATCAGGATCGCGAGCGAGATGTTGACGGGGACGCCGGGGCGCAGCAGCACGTTCCAGCCGCCCCCGTTGATGTAGAGCTTGCCACCCACCGCCTCGGCGTGGTCGCAGAGGAGGAGGGTGGCCTCCAGCGGACTACTTCTCCGCCGCGCCCGCGCGCTGCGGCGCGAGCATCATCGTCATATTGCGGCCATCCTGCTGGGGCCGCTGCTCGATCACCGCGAGTTCGCCGAGGTCCTCCGCGAGGCGGTTGAGGATCATCTCCCCGCGCTCCGGGTGGGCCATCTCGCGGCCGCGGAACATGATCGTGACCTTGACCTTGTCGCGCGCGTTGAGGAAGCGCTCGACGTGGCCCTTCTTGGTGTCGTAGTCGTGCTGCGCGATCTTCGGCCGGAACTTGATCTCCCGGATGTTGATCTGCTGCTGGTGCTTGCGCGCGGCCTTCTGCTTCTGGGTCTGCTCGTACTTGTACTTCGAGTAGTCCAGGACGCGGCACACGGGCGGCTTGGCGTCGGGCGCGACTTCCACCAGGTCCAACTCACGGCTCTCGGCGTACCGGATGGCCTCGTTCGTCTTCATGATCCCGACCTGCTGGCCGTTCTCGTCGATGAGGCGCACCTCGGGAACGCGGATGCGTTCGTTGATGCGGGTGGTGTCGCGTTCCGGCGGCTGCCGGTCGAACCTTCTAGGGACCGGCACTAGGCGATGGGGGTGCGACGTGCCGTCAAACGGGGCGTCGCACAGTCAGGGAACGCGTAATCAATGGCGCGGAGTATAGCCGGATGCGACCTCTGAGGTGAGCCGTTTTGCGATCTCGTCGAGCGGCAGCGTCCCGAGGTCGCCCTCGCGGTGCCGGCGCAGCGCCGCGCTGCCCGACTCGGCCTCCCGATCGCCGACCACGAGCATGTACGGGACCTTGGCGAGCTCGGCGTCACGGATCTTGCGTCCGATCGACTCGCCGCGGTCGTCGACGCGCGCGCGCAGCTCGTGCTCGCCCAGCCGCGCGGCCACGTCCTGCGCGTAGTCGAGGTGGCGATCGGAGACCGGCAGCACGAGCGCGTGCAGCGGCGCCAGCCAGAGCGGGAACTCGCCCGCGTAGTGCTCGATCAGGATGCCGATGAAGCGCTCGAACGAGCCGAGCAGCGCACGGTGGATCATCACCGGGCGGTGCTCGGCGTTGTCGGCGCCGGTGTAGGAGATCTCGAACCGCTCCGGCATCGAGTAGTCGAGCTGGACGGTGCCGAGCTGCCACGAGCGGCCGATCGAGTCGGTCATGTGCAGGTCGATCTTCGGCCCGTAGAACGCGCCGTCGCCGGCGTTGATCTCGAACTCGAGGTCCTGCGAGCGCAGGGCGCCCTCGAGCGCCGCCTCCGCGCGATCCCACATCTCGTCGGAGCCGATCCGGTTCGCAGGGCGCGTGGACAGCTCCAGCCGCGGCTCGAAGCCGAACGTGCGGTACAGGAAGAACCCGAAGTCCAGGCAGCCGACGACCTCGTCCTGGACCTGCTCCTCGGTGCAGAAGATGTGGGCGTCGTCCTGCGTGATGTGCCGCACGCGCATGAGCCCGTGCAGCGTCCCGCTCGGCTCGTGGCGGTGCACGAGCCCCATCTCCGAGTAGCGGATCGGCAGGTCGCGGTACGAGCGCCGCGCGTCCCTGTAGAGCTGGATGTGCGCCGGGCAGTTCATGGGCTTCAGGCCCATCGGGTGTTCCTCGACCTCGGTGAAGTACATGTGGTCGCGGTACTCCTCCCAGTGCCCCGACTGCTTCCACAGCTCGACGTCGTAGAGGATCGGCGT
This sequence comes from Solirubrobacteraceae bacterium, assembly GCA_035489875.1. Lineage (GTDB taxonomy): Bacteria > Actinomycetota > Thermoleophilia > Solirubrobacterales > Solirubrobacteraceae > DASQMT01. Next base: position 6,868 of record DATHJG010000076.1, read on the forward strand.
GCGGACCTCGCGGTAGCCGCGCGCGAGGTTCTCCGAGCGCCACAACTGCGCCAGGCCGATCCAGATCACCATGCCGTCGGGCTGCCAGAACGGCATGCCGGGCGACAGCTCGGAGAACATGAACAGGTTCAGCTCCCGCCCCAGCTTGCGGTGGTCGCGCGCGCGCGCCTGCTCGAGCCGCTCCAGGTGCGCGTCGAGGTCCTTGG
>DATHJG010000077.1:0-5118 GCA_035489875.1 Solirubrobacteraceae bacterium
CGGTGTCCCCGCGCGACAGCAGTCCGCCGGCGCCGAGGACGACGTCCCTGAAATCGCCGGGGCCGGCGACCATCGTGAAGACGATGTCGCGATCGGCGAGCTCGGCGGGCGTGTCGACCACCGTCGCACCGCGCTCGGCGAGTGCCTCGGCCTTCTCGCGGGTGCGGTTGTAGACGGCCACGTCGCAGCCTGCATCGAGCAGCCGCTCGACGAGCGCCGCTCCCATTCGGCCGATGCCGATCCATCCATATCGCATGCGGTTCTGCCCGTGGTCCATGTATCTCCTAAGGGCCGAGCGGCGCCTTTGCAACCGTTTGCATTATAGCCTCGAGCCGGTGCCGGTCAACCGGCGCGCCGGCGTCCGCACGCGGGCCCGTCATTGCGACGGGCCCGCGACGACGGGACGGACCTAGGCGTTCTCCGCCAGCCAATCGTCGGCGGCCTTCTCGACCTCCGCGCGGTCGAAGTCGTTGATCTGCTCGATGTACTGATCATCGAGCGCCGCACTGACGTCACCCTTCTCCTCCAGGATGCCGGCCCGGAACAGCAGGTCCTGGCCGGTCTCCCAGACGTCCGCCCGGACGTCGCCGATCCGCTCGGGATCGTCGGGCGTCATGTTCTCGATCGACTGCACGAGCGCGGCCTCACCGGACGCCTCGTTGCGCCACTCCGCCGGCACCTTCTCACGCACGATCGCCTCGACCACGTCGGGCTTCGTCAGGCCGAGATGCTGCGCCTTCGCCCACGCGCGCAGGAACCCGACGATGGCCTCCTCCTTCTCCGCGAGCGTCTCGGGGAGCACGGCGAGCGGGTTGCCGTCGATGCGTTCCACGTCAGGCGGCGTGATCTTGCGCAGCGCGACCCCGTTCGCCGACATCGCGGTGAAGTCCGACGCGTTGCCCACGTAGGCATCGACCTCGCCCTTCTCGAAGAGCTGCGCGAGCAGCGGACCGCTCGTGCCGACCGTGGCCGTGTCGACCTGGTCCTTCTCCATGCCCGCGGCGTCGAGCATGGCGTCGAGCAGCGCCGTGTCCTCCTCGGACGCGAGGCCCACCTTCTTGCCGGCGATCCCGCTGAAGTCCTGGATGCCGCTTGCTTCGGGCGTCACGATCCCTGCCGTGTTGGAATGCTGGGGGCTGAAGATCGAGACGTGCTCGCCGCCCTTGGAGCGGGCGAGGATGATCTCGTCGACGTCGGCGAACGACACGTCGGCGTCGCCGTTGTCGAGGAACGCCGTCGCCGAGATCTCCTCCGCGGACGGCGCGAGCTTCGCGTCGACGCCCTCGGCCTCGAAGAAGCCGAGCTCGTCGGCGACCAGCGACGGGTAGAACAGCAGCGAGGGAGGAGTCGGCTGCGCGTAGACGACCTCGACCGGCTCGCTGCTCTCGTTCGCGGCCGCGCCGCTACCGGCGGCCGGCTCGTCGTCGCTGTCCCCGCAACCCGCCAGCGCCACCGCTCCGGCGGCGATCAATGGAACCGCGAACCGTCTTGCGACTCTGAACACGCCTTCCTCCTCCACCTCGATTGGAACCTCCGACCAACACGTTCAGCCCGCGACGGTCGTCTTGCGCTCCGCGCGCGTCGACGCCAGCCGCTTCGCCTTCGCGCGAGCCTTCTCGGCACGGCGGCGGCTCCGCGCGACGAGCCTGCCGTCGTGCAGCCAGAAGACCGTCGTGCGCTCGAGCCACTCCATGAAGCCGTAGAGCAACAGGCCCAGGAGCATCAGCATCAGGATCACCGCGAACGCGTCGGAGATCGCCAGCTGGCTCGAGAACTGCTGCACGAGGACGCCGAGGCCGCGCTCCGCGGAGATGAACTCGCCGACGACCGCGCCGACGAGCGCGAGACCCGCGGCCGTCTTGAGGCCCGCGAACATGATCGGCAGCGAGCCGGGCATCATCAGCTGCATGAACTGCTGCCGCTTGCTCGCGCCGAGGGAGCGGAACATCTCGCGCGCGTCCTCGTCGACCGTGAGCATCCCGGTCAGGGCGTTCACGTAGACCGGGAAGAAGGCGATGATCGCCGCGATCCAGATCTTCGAGTTGTAGCCGAACCCGGCCCACGCGATGATCAGCGGCGCGATCGCGATGCGCGGCGTGACCTGCAGGGCGACCGCGTACGGATTGAGCATCTGGCGCATCGTCGGCGAGAGGCCCGACGGGATCGCGAGCGCGAGGCCGAGCACAGCGCCGAGCACGAATCCGGCGACCGACTCCCAGAGGGTCGCGCCGATGTCGTCCCAGACGAAGCTCGACGTGATCAGCTCGTAGAAGGACACCACGATGTCCTTCGGGTGCGGCAGGATCGTCTCGGAGACGTACTCGACCGCGAGCGCGAGCTCCCACAGGGCGAGCAGGATGACGAGGAAGAGCAGTGGCGGCCACAGCCGCTGCGCCACGCGGAGCGGGTTGAAGGCCGAACGCAGATCACGACGCATGCGGGGTCACCTGCTCGCTGTCGATGCTCGGGTCGAAAAGGCCGCGATAGGCACGGAGCACGAGCTCCTGGAAGTCCGGCCTGGCCGCCATCTCGGGCACGCGCGGCCGCTCGAACGGCACCTCGATCACGTCGGCGATGCGCCCCGGCCGGGGCGTCATGACGATCACCCGGTCGGCGAGCAGGATCGCCTCGGTGATGTTGTGCGTGACGAGCACCGCCGTCGCCTTCGTCCGCTCGTGGACCTTGAGGAGCTCGAGGTTCAGCCGCTCGCGCGTGAGCTGATCGACCGCGGCGAACGGCTCGTCGAGGAGCAGGATGTCGACGCCGACCATGAGCAGGCGGGCCAGCGCGACGCGCTGCTGCATGCCGCCGGACAGGTGCCGGGGATAGGTGTGCTCGAAGCCCGACAGCCCGACCAGGTCGAGCAACTCGTACGCCTCCCGCTCGGACTCGTCGTTCAGGCGGCGGCTGAGCTTGCGCGGAAGCAGCGCGTTCTGGAGCGCGGTCTGCCAGGGCAGCAGCGTGGGGCGCTGGAACATCAGCGCGACGTCCTGGCGGGGCTCCGTCACATCCCGCCCGTTGACGGCGATCGTGCCGTCGGTCAGCGGGATGAGGCCGGCCATCAGGCGCAGCAACGTCGACTTGCCGCAGCCGCTCGGGCCGACGAGCGAGATGAACTCTCCGGGTCGCGCCTCGAAGCTCGCGTGGTCGACGGCGAGCACGCCGCCGTCGAACTGCTTCACGGCATCCGACACCCTGATCGTGCCGCGATCCGCGCCGGCGTCGCCCGCGGGCGCACCCCCGGGCACAGCTTGCCTTGTCTGCACCAGCGGTCCCCCCCAACGGAGTCTGCAATCGGTTGCATCCTAACCGCGAATCACCTGCCGCGTCAAGTGCAAACGTTCGCTTCCCCGTTGAGGGCCCGTTAAGTCACGACGCCGTGGTAGTGTCATGCAAACGATTGCGGCCTGGACGCGGAGGTTGAGATGGGCATCCACAGCTACGGCGTGATGGGCGTGGACTGGGAGGAGCGGGTTCGCTTCGACCGGCTGCGGGAGGAGCGGCTGGCCCGCATCAAGACGCTGCTGGCCGATTCGTCGCTCGGGGCGCTCCTGTGCTTCGACATGAACAACGTCCGGTACATCACCGCGACGCACATCGGCACCTGGGCCGCCGACAAGCTCAACCGCTTCTGCCTGCTCCCCCAGGGCGACGAGCCGATCATGTGGGACTTCGGCTCGGCCGCGCGTCATCACGAGCTCTACAACCCGTGGCTCGGCGACGGCCGCTCGCGCGCCGGCATCTCGACGCTGCGGGGGGCGATGTCGCCCGAGTCCGGCCGCGCGGAGAACGTCGCCGAGAAGATCCGCGTCGAGCTCGAGCTGCGCGGCCTGCTCGGCGAGCCGGTCGGCGTCGACGCCGTCGAGCCCGAGGTGCTGTTCGCGCTGCAGCGGGCCGGAGTGGACGTGGTGGACGGTCAGCAGCTGATGCAGAACGCGCGCGTCATCAAGACGCGCGACGAGATCACGCTGCTCAACACGGCCTGCGGCATGGTCGACGCCGCCTACGACCAGCTCTACGAGCACCTGCGCCCCGGCTTCCGCGAGAACGACTGCGTCGCGCTCGTCAGCAAGGTGCTGTACGAGATGGGCTCGGAGTTCGTGGAGGGCGTCAACGCCATCTCCGGCGAACGCTGCAGCCCGCATCCGCACGTCTTCACCGATCGGGCGCTGCGCCCGGGCGACCCCGCGTACTTCGACATCCTCCACAGCTACATGGGCTACCGCACGTGCTACTACCGCACGTTCGCGATCGGCAGCGCGTCGCGCGCGCTCGTGGACGCCTACAAGCGCTGCCGCTACTACCTCGACGCCGCGATCGCGCTGATCAAGCCGGGTGCCACGACCGGGGACGTCGTGTCGGTGTGGCCCGAGGCGCAGGAGTTCGGCTTCCCCGACGAGGAGGCCGCGTTCGCGCTGCAGTTCGGCCATGGCGTCGGTCTCACCATCTGGGAGAAGCCGGTGTTCAGCCGCCTCGTCTCGCTCGACCATCCCGAGGAGATCCGCGAGGGCATGGTGTTCGCGCTCGAGACCTTCTGGCCGTCGACCGACGGCTGGTCGGCCGCCCGGATCGAGGAGCAGCTCGTCGTCACGGCCACCGGCTGCGAGGTGATCACGCGCTTCCCGGCCGAGGACCTGATCGTCGCCGGCCGGCGGCTCTACACGCCCGGCGGCGAGCTGCCGCTGCAGCGCGAGGTCACCTCGGACCAGAACACCGAGCTCGACAGCGACGCGCTGGTGGCCACGCCGCGCAACGGCGCGGGCAACGGTCTCCCCACAGGCGACGTCGCGCGGATGCCGCTGGGCTAGCCGGTGGGCAGGAGCCCGCGCGGGACGGCGTGCAGCCGCTCCGCGCCGTGCTCGCCGACGAGCAGCAGCTCGCCGGTCTGCACGCCGGCGGTCTCGTCGGCCGTCACGACGTTGGGCTGCACCACGACGGTCATGCCGGCCGTGAACATGAAGTCGGGCACGTCGGCGAGCATCCGGCTGCGGCTGCCGAGCACCGGCGGCAGATAGCCGCCGACGAACCCGTGCACGAGGTCGTCGCGGGTGGTGAAGCCGGCGTCCTCGATCACGCCGGAGGCCTCCACGAGCTCGGCGGCCGTGGCGCCCGGCCGCA
>DATHJG010000078.1:0-9400 GCA_035489875.1 Solirubrobacteraceae bacterium
CGCCGGCGTCCAGGGTCTCCATCGGGCCCGCCCGCGTGCGCCACGCGTGCAGGACCACGGCTTCGGCTACCTCGTCGCGTCGCTGGTCGAGGCGCTGCGCGCGGGCGAGCCGTTCACGGTGTGGGAGAGCCCCGCGATCAACACGCGCGCGACGCCGACGCTCGCGACCGATGCCGGCGAGCTGATCTGGCGTGCGCTCGAGCGCGAGGTGACCGGCGTGCTGCACTGCTGCGGCGGCGAGCACGTCGATCGCGTGACGCTCGCGCGGCGCGCGGCGGCGGCGTTCGACCTCGATCCCGGCCGCGTGCGCACCGGCCCGCCGCCGGAGCCGCCGGTCGTGCCGGTGCCGTACGACTCGCGGCTCGACGCCGCCGTCACCGCGGCCGCGCTCGGCGTCGAGCTGCCCGACCTGGACGCCCAGCTGGCGCGGCTGCGCCACGAGATGGAGGACGCGACGTGCGCTACGACCTGATCACGATGGGCCGCGTGGGGGTCGACCTGTATCCCGAGCAGATCGGCGTCCCGCTCGCCGAGGTCCGCACCTTCGCGAAGTCGCTCGGCGGGAGCCCGACGAACGTCGCGGTGGCCGCCGCGCGGCTCGGCGCGCGGGCGGCGGTGATCACGAAGGTCGGCGACGACCCGTTCGGTCCGTACGTTCGCGCCGCGTTCCGGGGGTTCGGTGTCGACGACGCGTTCGTGGGGACGCACCCGACGCTCCGCACGCCGGTCGTCTTCTGCGAGATCTTCCCGCCCGACGACTTCCCGCTGCTGTTCTACCGCGAGCCGCAGGCGCCCGACATGACGATCGCGCCGGACGAGCTCGACCTCGTCGCGATCCGGGAGGCGCGCGTCTTCTGGACGACCGGGACCGGGTTGTCGGCGGAGCCGAGCCGCTCGGCGACGCTGGCCGCGCTCGAGGCGCGGGGCCGGTCTCGGGCGGCCGGACGCCGCCCGGTGACCGTTCACGATCTCGACCACCGCCCGATGTTCTGGGCGGCCGACGGCGACGCCGGCACATGGGCGCGGGCCGCGCTCGCGCACGCGACGGTGGCGGTCGGCAACCGCGACGAGGTCGCGGTGGCGGTCGGGACGCGCGAGCCGGACGAGGCCGCGGAGGCGCTGCTCGAGCTCGGCGTCGAGCTCGCGATCGTCAAGCGCGGCCCGGAGGGCGTGCTCGCGCGCACGCGCGAGGAGCGGGTCGAGGTGCCGCCCGTCCCGGTCGACGTCGTCAACGGCCTCGGCGCGGGCGACGCGTTCGGCGGCGCGCTCGTGCACGGGCTGCTCGAGGGCTGGCCGCTGGAGCGCACGATCCGGCTCGCGAACGCCGCCGGCGCGCACGTCGCCGGCCAGCTCGCGTGCGCGGACGCGATGCCCACCCTGGCCATGCTGGAAGGAGCGCACGTATGACCACCGAACGGCTCACGGTCGCCCAGGCGCTCGTCCGCTTCCTCGCCGCCCAGCACGTCGAGCGCGACGGGCAGCGTCAGCGCTTCTTCGCCGGCTGCCTCGGCATCTTCGGCCACGGCAACGTCGCCGGGCTCGGGCAGGCGCTCCAGCAGCACCACGACCTGCTGCCCTACCACCCGGCGCGCAACGAGCAGGCGATGGTGCACGTCGCCTCCGGCTACGCGCGCCAGCGCAACCGGCTCGGCGCGTTCGCGTGCACCTCGTCGGTCGGCCCCGGCGCGACGAACATGGTCACGGGCGCGGCGCTCGCGACCGTCAATCGCCTGCCCGTGCTGCTGCTGCCCGGCGACACGTTCGCCAACCGCGCGCCGCACCCCGTGCTCCAGCAGCTCGAGCTGCCGCACGACGGGACGATCTCGGTCAACGACTGCTTCCGCCCGGTCTGCCGCTTCTTCGATCGCATCGCCCGGCCGGAGCAGCTCGTCGATGCCGCGCTCGCCGCGCTGCGCGTGCTGACCGATCCGGCGGAGACCGGCGCGGTCTGCCTCGCGCTGCCCGAGGACGTGCAGACCGAGGTCGTCGAGGTTCCCGCCGGATTCCTCGCCGAGCGGACGTGGACGATCTATCGCCGTCCGCCCGCGCCGGACGCGCTGGCGCGCGCGGTGGAGCTGATCCGGGCCGCGCGCCGACCCCTCGTCGTCGCCGGGGGCGGCGTCGTCTACGCCGAGGCGACCGGCGCGCTGCGCGCGTTCGCCGAGGCGACGGGGATCCCGGTGGGGGAGACGCAGGCCGGCCGCGGAGCCCTTCCCTCGTCGCATCCGTCCGCGCTGGGCGCGATCGGCGCGACCGGCACGCCGGCGGCCAACCGGCTCGCGCGCGACGCCGATCTGGTGATCGGCGTCGGCACGCGCTGGAGCGACTTCACCACCGCGTCCAGGTCGGCGTTCCAGGACCCGGACGTGCGCTTCGTCGGCGTCAACGTCGCGAGCCTCGACGCGGCCAAGCAGAGCGCGCTGGCGCTGGAGGCCGACGCGCGGCTGGCGCTCGACGCGCTGCGCGAGGCGCTCGCCGGCCACCGCGTCGATCCCGCGTGGGAGCGGCGCGCCGCGGACGAGGCCGCCGCGTGGGATGCCGAGGTCGAGCGGCTCTACTCCGCGGGCCATGCGCCGCTGCCGAGCCAGGCCGAGGTGATCGGCGCCGTCGGTGCCGCGGCCGGCGAGCGCGACGTCGTCGTCTGCGCCGCCGGCTCGATGCCCGGCGACCTGCACAAGCTCTGGCGCACGACCGATCCCGACGGCAAGGGCTACCACGTCGAGTACGGCTACTCGTGCATGGGCTACGAGATCCCGGGCGCGATGGGCGCGAAGCTGGCCGCGCCCGACCGCGAGGTGTTCGCGATGGTCGGCGACGGCTCCTACCTGATGCTGCCCGGCGAGCTGGCGACCGCCGTGGCCGAGGGGATCAAGGTCGTCGTCGTGCTCGTGCAGAACCACGGCTATGCGTCGATCGGTGCGCTCTCGCGCTCGGTCGGCGGCGCCGGCTACGGGACGCACGACCGGATCGCCGCCGACGGCGACCTCCCACTCGACGCGGGCGACCGTCCGGCGGCCGACTACGACCCGGTCCCGGTCGACCTCGCCGCGAACGCGGAGAGCCTCGGCGCCCGCGTGCTGCGGACGCGCACGATCGACGAGCTCCGCGCCGCGCTGGCCGAGGCGAAGGCGCACACCGGCGGCCCGGTCGTCGTCCACGTCGAGACGGACCGCTACGCCGGCGTGCCGAGCTACGAGTCCTGGTGGGACGTGCCCGTGGCCGAGGTGGGCGGCGACGACGCGGTCCGGGCGGCACGGGCCGAGTACGAGGCGGCCCGCAAGCACCAGCGCGCCTACGTGGACGCGCCGTGAGCGAGCTCGTCGTTCCCGCCGCGGACCCGGTCGCCGACAGCGCCGTCACCGTCGTCACGCCCGAGTCCGCCGGCTGGCGGCACGTCGGCTTCGAGGCGCTCCTCCTCGCCCCCGGCCAGTCGGCCGAGCGCGACACCGGCGACCGGGAATGCTGCGCGGTCATCGTGGGCGGGCACGCCCATGTGCGGTCGGAGCACGGCGACTGGCGCGACCTCGGCGCGCGCGAGACGCCGTTCGCCGGCGCGGCCGACGCCGCCTATCTCCCCCCCGGCACGCGCTTCGCGGTCGAGGGCGCGCGCGATGGCGGCGAGGTCGGGCTGTGCTTCGCGCCCGCCGGCAGCGGCGCCGACCCGCGCGTGCTCCCCGCGAGCGGCGCCGGCCGGGAGACGCGCGGCCACGGCGCCCACGAGCGCACGGTGCGGGCGATCCTGATGGGCGACCAGCCGGCCGACGCGCTGCTCGTGTGCGAGGTCCAGACGCCGCCTGGGCACTGGTCGAGCTACCCGCCGCACAAGCACGACCGCGACGCGATGCCCCAGGAGTCGTCGCTCGAGGAGACGTACTACTTCCGCATCGACCCGCCGCAGGGCTTCGGCCTGCAGCGCGTCTACACCGACGACGGCAGCCTGGACGAGACGCTCTCCGTGCGCGACCGCGACACGGTCCTGGTCGCGCGCGGCTACCACACGGTCTCCGCCCCGCCGGGCTACGCCGTCTACTACCTCAACGTGATGGCCGGCCCGACGCGCGCGTGGGCGGTCACGACCGACCCGGATCACGCATGGACGCTGGAGCCATGAGCGCACGCACCGGCCGGCGGCGGTCGGCCGTCACGTCGGGAGCGGCGTCCCGGAGGCGGTGACGGCGCCGAGCAGCGTGCCGAGCAGCAGCCCGAGGAGTTGCGGCCGCTCGATGTCGCGGTGCTCGAGCCAGTCCATCAGTGCGCCGTCCATGAACCAGAGCCAGCCGTGCACGGCGGCGCGCAGTGCCGGCTGCGGCGGGCCGTCGAGAGAGAGGCCGGCCAGGATCTGGTCGGCGGTCCCGGAGCGCACCTGGTCGACGAGCTCGCGCACCTCGGCGTGGGTGGTCGCGCCCTCGAGCAGCTTGCCGTAGCCGTCGGCGTGCTCCTCCACCCAGCGGAGGAACGAGTCCAGCGCGCGCGTGAGCTGCTCCACCGGCGGCAGCGCCGGGTCGACGGCGATCAGCGCCGCGAGCTCCTCGGCCTGCTGCTCGAGCGTCGCCACGAAGTACGCCTGCTTGCTCGGGAAGTAGTGGTAGAGCAGCGCCTTCGAGATCCCGGCCTCGCGCGCGATCGCGGCCATCGACAGCTCCGCGTACGTGTGGCGGGTGAAGAGCTGCACGCCGAGCTCGAGCAGGCGCCGGCGGCGCTCGTCCACGTCGAGTCGTTGGTACGCGGGTTCGCGGACGGCCATGTCCGCATCCTAACCGACCGTCGGTCGACAGCCTCTTGACCGTTGGTCGATAGTGGTGATACCGTTGCCGACCGTCGGTCAACGAGCGAGTGTGGAGGTCGGTTCGATGGTGGTCAGCGAGGAGCGGATGGCGGCGCTCGAGGCACGGACGGCGCGGCTGGAGGCACGGATGACGCGGCTCGACGCGGTGCGGGCGGCGGCCGAGCCGGCCGGCCGGCGCGTCGAGGCGCGCCCGGATGCGCTGCTTGAAGCTCGCCCACAGGCGCCGCTCAAGGCGCCCGCGCCGGCGTCGCTCGGGGCTCGCCCGCAGCGGCCGCTCGAGGCGCCCGCGATGGCGCCGCTCGACGCGGCCGCGATGGCGCCGTCCTTCGAGGCGCCGCCGGCGAGCTCGATCGACGCGGGCTTCCAAGCAGCCGGACGCGGGCGGGCCGCGGCGTCCGCTCCGCGGCTCGAGGACCTCCTCGGCGGACGGGTGCTCGGGTGGGTCGGCGGGCTCGCCGTGCTCGTCGGGCTGCTGTTCTTCCTCGTGATCGCCGCATCGCGCGGGTGGATCGGCGAAGAGGCGCGGGTGCTCATGGCCGCGGGCGCGTCGTTCGCCCTGCTCGCCGCCGGCGCGTGGCTGCACGAGCGGCGCGGGCGCAACGAGGCGGCGCTCGCGGCCACAGCCACCGGCATCGCCGGCCTGTTCGCCACCGTCGTCGTCGCCGGCCCGGTCTACGACCTGCTGCCGGCGCTCCCGGCGCTCGCCGTCGCGTTGGCCGTCGGCGCGACCGCCACCGGGCTCGCGGTGCGCTGGGAGGCGCCCGGCATCGGGTGGCTCGGGATCCTCGGGGCGCTCCTCGCCCCCACGCTCGTCGGCGCCGGCGACGACGACAGCGCGATCGCGTTCATGCTCGTCGCGTACGGGGCCGCCGGCGCGGTGATGGTGTGGCAGCGGTGGCACGCGCTCGCGGGCGTCGCGTTCGCGGTCGCCGTTCCCCAGCTCGGGTGGTGGTTGCTCGACGGGCCGTCGGCCGCCGGCGTGGTCGCCGCGCTGAGCGTGTTCGGCGCCGTGACCGCGGTCGCCGCCGCGGGCTTCGAATGGCGCATGCGGGCGCCGCAGGTCCGGGTCTCCGCCCTCGTCCTGCTGGCGCTCGATGCGCTCGCGCTGGCCGGTCTGGGGAGCCTCGGGCTCGACGACGGGGGCACGAGCCTCTGGCTCGCCGCGCTCGCCCTGGTCCACCTCGCGGCCGGCCTGCTCGCCCGTCGCAGCTCGCGCGTGAGTCGCGAGCTGACGCTCATGCTCGCCGGCCTCGGGATCGTGCTCGCCGACGTCGCGTTCGCGTCCGTCGCCGACGGGCTGCCGCTCGTGCTCGGCTGGGCCGCCGGCGCCGTCGGGTTCTCCGCGTTGGCGCGCGCCGCCCGCCACCGTGCCGACGAGGCGGTCGCGCTCGGCGGCCTGAGCGGCCACCTGCTGCTGGCCGTCGCAACCGCCGTCACCGGCGCCGCGCCGGTCTCGGCGATGTCGGGCGCCGCGCCCGACCAGGCGGCCGCGATCGCCGCGCTGGCGGCGCTCGTCGCGGCCGCCTGGGCGGCGGCTCGGCTCGTCGAGCCGCGGCGACCCGAGTGGCGGTTGGCGCTCGACGCCGCCGCGCTCTGCGCGCTGCTGTCCCTCTCGGCGGTCGCGCTCGACGGCGTCGCGCTCACGCTCGCCCTCGCGGGCGAGGCGGCCGCGCTGGCTGCGCTCGCCGGGCGCCTCTCGAACGCGGCCGGCGACGCGACCGGCGCACCGCCGCGGCCCGGCCGTCGCGAGCGGCTCGGCGCCGGCCCGGACCCGCTCCCGTTCCCCGCCGCCGTCGTGTTCCTCGGCGTCGCGCTCACCCAGGCGCTCGCCGTGCTCGCGCCGCCCAGCGTGCTCGTCGCCGGCCTCGATCCGGTCCTCGCCGCCGTCGCGGGCCTCGCCGCGATCGCCGGCGCCGCCGTGCTCGTCGCTCGCGCCGCTCCCACCGGTACCGCCGCGCTCGTCGCTCGCGCCGCTCCCACCGGCACCCGCGTCGCCCTCGGCGCCACGGCGGCGGCCGTCGCGCTCTACCTCGTGTCCGCGCTCGTCGTCACGCCGTTCCAGCCGGGCGGCGACGCGAGCGGCCTCCCGCTCGCGCAGCTCGACGTCCGACAGCAGGGCCAGGCGCTGCTCAGCGCGCTGTGGGCGCTCGCCGGCGTGGCCGCGCTGATCGCCGGTCTCGTGCGCGACACCCGCACGCTGCGGCTCGGCGCGCTCGCGCTGCTCACGCTGACCGTCGGGAAGGTGTTCGCGTTCGACCTCGCGTCGCTCACGTCGCTCTATCGCGTCGGCTCGTGCATCGCGCTCGGCCTCCTGCTGCTCCTCGGCGCGTACGCGTGGCAGCGGATCCGGCCACGGCCCCTGCCCGACCTGCGCGGGGTGCCCGGCGCGCTGCGGTAGCGCTCCACGGACGCACCACCCCCCGGCGCACCGCCGACGAGCCCGCGGCGCCTCCAGTCGCAAGCGGCCCATCGCGCGCCTCGATGAGCTGAACAGCCCTTACGGCTGGCTGACCCGCATCGCGGCCGCGAGCTGGCCGCCCAGCGGGTGCGAGCCGCCCGCGTGGCGAACCGTCAGCGGGCCGCCGAACGGCTCGCGCTCGATCACGGTGAGCGTGACGCCGGGGACGATCCCGCGCTCGTGCAGGTAGCGCAGCATCGCCGGGTCGGAGTCGGAGACGCGCACGAACGCGACGGTCTCGCCGACGTCGACCTCGTCGAGCGAGCGCGTCTCGCGCTCCGTCAGGTCGAGGTCGGCGCTCGGGATCGGGTCGCCGTGCGGGTCGAACTCCGGGTAGCCGAGCTTGGCCGCGATCCGCTCGGCCAGCCCGTCGGACAGCACGTGCTCGAGCAGCTCGGCCTCCTCGTGGACGAGGTCCCAGGGGACGTCGAGCATCTCGACCAGCAGCAGCTCGAGCAGCCGGTGGTTGCGCAGCGTGCGGAGCGCGACGCGGCGCCCCTCCTCGGTCAGCGTGACGCCGCGGTAGCGCTCGTGCTCGAGCAGGCCGAGCTCGTCGAGCCGGCGCAGCATCCCGGAGACCGAGCCGGGCGTGACGCCGAGCCGCTCGGCCAGCGCGTTGGTCGGCACCGGGCCCTCGAGCCGCGTCTCGAGCGCGTAGACCGCCTTGAGGTAGTCCTCGACGGCGCTCGAGGCGGGTGGCGATGTGTGCACGTCTTAAGCCTAGTGCGCACTGGGATTTGGGCCAGCCAAACATCAAGCTATGCTGGTGCCTAACGATGACGCTGCTCACGGAAGAGACGATCGCGCCGCAGTCGGCGCTGGAGCGTGCTCGCAGCAAGGGACGGATCCGCGGGAGGCTCGCGCTGCTCGGGCCGGCGTTCGTCGCCGCGGTCGCCTACATCGATCCCGGCAACTTCGCGACGAACATCGCGGGCGGGGCGAAGTACGGCTTCCTGCTCGTCTGGGTGATCGTCGCCGCGAACCTGATGGCGATGCTCGTGCAGTACCTCTCGGCCAAGGTCGGGATCGCGACGGGGCTGAACCTGCCGGAGCTCTGCCGCGCGCACCTCCCGCGCCCCACCACGTGGGGGCTGTGGGTGCAGGCGGAGATCATCGCGATCGCCACCGACCTGGCGGAGTTCGTGGGTGCGGCGATCGCGCTCAACCTGCTGTTCGGCGTGCCGCCGTTCGCCGCCGGCCTGATCACCGCGGTCGTGGCGTTCGGGATCCTCGCGCTGCAGCAGCGCGGCTACCGGCGCTTCGAGCTGGCGATCGCCGGCTTCCTGGGCATCGTCTGCCTCGGCTTCCTCTACGACCTCACGCACGTGTCCGTCGATACCGGCGCGCTGCTCGGCGGGCTCGTCCCGCACTTCGACGGGACCGACAGCGTGATGATCGCGGTCGGGATCCTCGGCGCCACCGTCATGCCGCACGTCGTGTACCTGCACAGCGCGCTGGTCCAGGGCCGGATCCCGGCGCGGGACGATGCCGAGCGGCGCACGCTGCTGCGCTTCCAGCGCGTCGACGTCGTGATCGCGATGGGTCTCGCCGGCCTCATCAACCTGACGATGCTCGTCGTCGCCGCCTCGCTCTTCCACGCGACCGGCAACACCGATATCGACACGATCGAGGGCGCGCACGCCGGGTTCGAGCGGCTGATCGGCGGCGGCGCGGCGCTGGCGTTCGCGGTCGCGCTGCTGGCGTCCGGGCTGTCGAGCTCCAGCGTCGGGACGTACGCCGGGCAGGTCGTGATGCAGGGCTTCATCGACCGGCGCATCCCGCTGTTCCTGCGGCGGCTGGTGACGATGGCGCCCGCGCTCGTCGTGCTCGCGATCGGCGTGGACGCGACCGACGCGCTCGTCGCCTCGCAGGTCGTGCTGTCGTTCGGGATCCCGTTCGCGCTCGTGCCGATGATCCTGCTCACGCGCCGGGCGGACGTGATGGGCGCGCTCGTGAACCGCCGCGGGACGACGGTCGTCGCGTCGATCGTGGCCGGGCTGATCATCGCGCTCAACGCGTTCCTGCTCGAGCAGACGTTCTTCGGCTGAGTGGCGGACGGCGAGCGCTACGAGCTCCCGCCGGAGCGACTCGGTCGCTGGCTGGAGCGCTGGGCGGAGGAGCACGGCGGCGTAGTCGACATGGTGGCGTCGGCACGG
>DATHJG010000079.1:0-4980 GCA_035489875.1 Solirubrobacteraceae bacterium
CGCAGGCCCGGTGCCGTTCCGCGTGCGGGTCGTCTCCCAGCGCTCCCCCACGCGCATCCGCGTGCTGCGCACCGACGACGGCGCTCCGCGCGAGGTCGCCGGCTTCTCGCTCCCGCCCGGCGTGCGCGAGGGCGAGTGGGATGGGATGGCGGGCGGCGCGCACGCGCCGCCGGGCACGTACCAGCTCGTCGCCCTGGTGCGTGACCAGGCCGGCAACGTCGGCCGCTCGGCGCCGGACGGCCCGGGGCCGGTGCGCGGCAGCCCCGGCGTGAGCGTGCGCACGCTGCTCGCACAGCCGCCGGCCGATCCCGTCCGCGCCGGCGACCCTGTCAAGTTCGCCGTCGACTCGCGCGGGCGCCCGTACGAGTGGCGGATCGTCCGCGCCGGGGGCGCCGGGCTGCCGGCGGACCGCCGGCGCAGGCGGGCGCGGCGCAACGAGCCGCCGACGAGCGGCCGCAAGCCGTCGGGCGGCGAGCTGACCGTCCGCGCGCCCCGCGGCCCGTCGGGCGTCTACGTGCTGCGGGTGCGGTCCGGCAAGCACGTCACGACGGTGCCGTTCGCGGTCCAGGGAGAGCAGTCGGCCCCGATCCTCGTCGTGCTCCCGGCGGCGACGTGGTTCGGCCGCGACACGCTCGACGACGACCGCGACGGCTTGCCCAACACGCTGGAGAACGGCAGCGCCGCGGCCTACCCGCGCCTGCTCGCCGGCGGGCTGCCCGCCGGCTTCGGCGACCAGGTCGCCGCGCTGCTCGGGTTCCTGGACGCCCAGCGGATCCGCTACGACCTGACCACCGACCTCACGCTGGCCGCCTCGCGCTCCGGCCTGACCGCCGAGCGCCAGGGGGTGCTGCTCGCCGGCCCGTTCCGTTGGGTCTCGAACGAACTGGCGCGGCGCCTGCGCCGGTACGCGTCGGACGGCGGGCGGGTGGCGTCGTTCGGCGCGGAGTCGCTGCGCCGCGGCGTGGACATCGCGCGCGACCGGCTGCTGCGGCCGCTCCCGTCCATCGACACCGATCCGTTCGGCACCCGGCTGCGCCCGGTCCGCCGGCTGCCGGCCGCCGAGCCGCTGCAGCCGATCGCCGACGAGGGCGACACCGGGCTGCTGACCGGCGTCGAGACGCTGCCGGGGTTCACGGAGCTGGAGGAGTCCGAGCCGTCCGACCGCGTGCGGGTCGCGCTCGCCACCGTCGACCTGGCGGCGCTCGACCAGGCGGAGGCGGGCCAGGAGCCGGTGCCGGAGACGTATCCCGCGGTCGCGCTGAGCGAGCTCGGCACGGGCATCGTGATCCGCGTCGGGCTGCCCGAATGGGGCGCGCAGTTGCGCGCGGGCTCCGTCCCGGTGCAGCAGCTCACGCGCAACGTCGCCGACATCCTGCGCGGCGCCACGCCGGAGATCCGCTCGTTCTAGATGCTCCTGCTCGCCGCCGACACCGCCGCCGGTCCCGAGGTCGTCCGCGCGATCGGGATCGTGCTCGCCGCCGGGCTCGCGGCGACCGCGATGGTCGGCCGCACGTCGGCCGCGCGCGCGTGGGCGATGCTCGGCGCGCTCGCGCTCACCCCGGTCCTCCTCGTCCTGTCGATCTGGGAGACGCCGCAGCTCGCGACCGTGCGCGACCACCCGCTCCCGGCGCTCGCCGGCGGCGCGCTCGCCGCCGCGCTGGTCGTCGGCCCGCTCGCCGTCCTGTTCAGCCGCCGGCTCGCGTTCCTCCCGCTCGCCGCGCTGGCGACGCTGCCGTTCCGCGTGCCGGTGGAGGCCGGGGGCTCGACCGCGAACCTGCTCGTCCCGCTGTACCTCGTGATCGCCGCGGGCGCGCTCGCCTGGGCGGTGCCGCGCGCGCGCGACAGCGAAGCGTTCGACCCGCCGCGCGAGAACGGTGCCATGGAGTGGCTGCTCGCCGGCGCGGTGCTGCTCTACGCGCTCCAGGCCGCGTACTCCACGTCGCTCGACAAGGCGCTCGAGCAGATCGTCTTCTTCTACGTCCCGTTCGCGCTGCTGTTCTCGGTCCTGCGCGACGTCGAGTGGTCCCCGCGGCGGTTGCAGGCCGGCTTCGCCGTGCTGGTCGGGCTGGCGCTGATCTTCGCGGGGATCGGGTTCGTCGAGTACGCGACGCGCACGCTGCTGCTCAACCCGAAGGTGATCGCGTCGAACGAGCTGGAGGAGTACTTCCGCGTCAACTCGCTGTTCTTCGACCCGAACATCTACGGCCGCTTCCTCGCGCTCGTGATGCTCGGGCTCGCCGGCGTGCTGCTGTGGGAGCGGCGGCCGCGGACCGTCGGGCTCGCGACGGCGGCGCTCGTCGTGCTGTGGGGCGGGCTCGTGTTGACGCTGTCGCAGTCGAGCTTCGCGAGCCTGCTCGCCGGCCTGTTCGTGCTCGCCGCGCTGCGCTTCCCGCTGCAGAAGGTCCTGCCGGTCGGCGTCGCGGCGGTCGCGGTCGCGCTGATCGTCGTGCTCGCGTTCCCCTCCGCGCTGCGGCTGGACCTGGGCAACACGAAGTCGATCTACGACGCGACGTCCGGGCGCTACGAGCTGATGCGCGGCGGCGTCGAGCTCGCGGGCGACCGGCCGCTGTGGGGCTGGGGGTCCGGATCGTTCCCGGAGGAGTACCTCGCGCACGGGTTCGGCGCGCGCAGCGAGGCGGTCTCCGCGTCGCACACGATCTCGCTCACCGTCGCGGCGGAGCAGGGGCTGATCGGGCTCGCGGTCTACCTCGCGCTGCTCGCGGCGGCGCTCGCGCGGCTGCTGCGCGGGGCGCGCAACGATCCCTATCGCGCGCTCGTGGCGGCCGGGTTCGTCGCGGTGGTCGTGCACACGTGGATGTACGCGGCGTTCCTCGAGGATCCCGTGACCTGGACGCTGCTCGCGGTCGGCGCGGTGCTCGCGCGGCGGCCGCGCAGCCGCCGGGCGGCGTCAGAGGTCCCGCTCGGAGCCGAGCCGCCCCGACTCGATCCCGAGCCGCTCCATCCGCTCCCAGGCGGGGCGTAGGTCCGGCGCGGTCGCGAGGTCGAGCGTGAAGTCGGCCTCGCGCTGCTCGCCCGCGAGCGCCCACAGCTCGGCCTCCGGGTGGCGTTCGATCAGCGCGGCGGCGAGCGGGAGCTGGAGCGTGTCGAACACCGCGATCGCGTGCGGGACGCCGGGCAGCACCATGCGCTTGACCTGGCGCCGCGCGACGACGCGGGCGAACGCGACCGTCAGCGGCACGCGGGGCGGCTCGACCACGATCGCGCCCGGCGCGGCGAGCAGCCGCTCGACCGGCTCGCGGTGGGCGAACGCCTCGAGCCGCGCGGGCAGGAGCAGCACCAGCAGCGGCTGCTCGTGGCCGGCCGCCATCATCCCCGGCTCAGAGCCGCGGGCCGCGGTTGAACTCCGCCGCGGCCTCCGCGAGTCCCTCGCCGCGGCGCGGGAACAGCGTGGCGGTCACGTGGCGCCGGTAGCGACGCGGGTCGTGGCCGGGAGCGGCGACCGCCAGCACCGAGCGCACCGCGTACGTCCAGGCGGTCAGCCAGCGCACCGCGAACGCGGCCGCGCGGCCGTGGTGCTTGCGCATGTAGCGGTCGCGGTTGCGCGACAGCTCGACGATGCGCCGCTCGGGCAGCGCGATGCGGCCGGCCCGCTCGTGGTGGGTGGCCTGTGCGGCAGGCGCGAACTGCACGCTCCAGCCCGCGTCGTGCAGACGCTTGCAGAAGTCGACCTCGTCGGAGTAGACGAAGAACGCGGGATCGAGCCAGCCGATCCGCTCGGCCGCGTCGCGCCGCACGAGCAGCGCGGTCGACTGCGACCAGTCGACCGCACGGGTCCGGCTGCCGCGGCTCTGGACCACGAACGGCTTGTGCACGCCGAGGGCGGCGAGCAGCGCGGTGGACGGCGAGGGGAAGCGCCACGCCGATGCCTGGCGCGCGCCGTCCTCGCCGACCAGCTCGGCGCCGGCCGCCGCCGCGTCCGTGCGGTCCTCGAGCGCAGCGACGAGCGCTGCGGTCGCTCCCGGACGCAGCTCGGCGTCCTCGTTCAGCAGCAGGCAGTAGCGCCCGCGCGCCCGTTGCAGCAGCGCCGAGTCGTTCGCCCCCTTGCCGCGGCGCTGCTGGAGCCGGACGAGCTCGTCGACCGCGGGATGGCCGCGCGCGGCGCCGACCGAGCCGTCACGCGACGCGTTGTCGAGCACGAGCACCTCGGTCGCGAACGGCAGCGCGGCGCGCTCGTGCGCGACCGCGTCGAGGCATCGGAGCAGCAGCGCCCGCTGCTCCGTGTTGACGATGCAGTACGAGACCACGACATCCAAGGCGGCCGCCATACTGACGCAACGCCAATGGCGCCGCGTCACTTTCGGCCCGGCTCACGACGAATCGCCGGGCGGCGCCACCCAGCAGAATCTCTTGTAGCCCTCGCGGCGACCGGGCGGCATGTCCGGCGCCGAACGGATCTCCCCCGTGTCCGCGAAGCCGGCCCGCTCGGCGACCCGCTGGGAGGGCGGGTTGTCGCGGTGGGAGAGGATCTCGATCGTGCTCAGCCCCAGCTCCGCGTGCGCCCAGTCGCGCATCAGCACGACCGCGCGCGTCGTCACGCCGCGCCCGCGCGCCGGCGCGGCGGTCCAGTAGCCGATCTCGCCGCGACCCTGGCCGTCGAGGCCGAACAGCCCCATCGTCCCGACCAGCCGGTCGTCCTGGTCGGCGACCGCGAGCGCGATGCCATCGCCGGCCGCGGCCTCGGTCGCGACGATCGCGAGGAACCGCCGCGCGTCCTCCGATGTGTACGGGCTCGGCACGCGCGTCCAGCGCGGGATCTCGGGGTCCTGGCACGCGGCCACGATCGCGGGGACGTCCGACTCGCGCAGCGCGCGCAGGCCGACCACCCCGTCGGACAGCGTCGGCGCCACGATCGCGAGCATTGGCCCCAGTGTGGCAGCGCGGCGCCGCCCGGATCCGACTCCTGCCACCATGCCCCGCCGATGCCGCGACCGCTCGCACGCGCGATCTTCTGGGGCGCCG
>DATHJG010000080.1:0-3453 GCA_035489875.1 Solirubrobacteraceae bacterium
GGGCCGAAAAGCGCTCTATATCAGCGCTTTTCGGCCCGTCAACCTGGGGTAGTCATCGGAGTTCGCTCGAGCTCTTGCCGAGGAGCTGGCGGGCGACGATCAGGAGCTGGATCTGTTGGGTGCCCTCGAAGATGTCGAGGATCTTCGCGTCGCGGGCCCACTTCTCGACCAGCAGCTCCTCGCCGTAACCGCGTGCGCCGCAGATGTGGACGCAGCGCAGCGCCACGTCCACGCACGTGCGCCCGGCCTTGGCCTTCGCCATCGAGGCCTGGAGCGAGTTGGGCTTGCCGTTGTCGGCCATCCAGCAGGCCACGAGGCAGAGCAGGCGGGCGGCCTCGTAGTCGGCCTCCAGCGCGAGGAGCTCCGCGGCGGCGGCGTGCTGCGCTCCCGCCGGGCGGTCCCACTCCACGGTCATGCCCGCGTCGCCCAGTAGGCGGCGCGTCTCGTCGAGGCACGCGCGGGCGAGCCCGACCGCCATGGCGGCGACCAGCGGGCGCGTGTTGTCGAACGTCTGCATCGCCCCGGCAAAGCCGTTGCCGGCCTCGATCTCCGCCGAGCCCAGGAGGTTCTCCGGCGGCACGCGGCAGTCGACCAGCCGGAAGGCGGCGGTGTCGGAGGCGCGGATCCCGAGCTTCTTGTCGAGGCGCTCGAGGATCAGCCCGGGGTTCGACCGCTCCACCACGAACGACTTGATCGCGCCGCGGCCCTGGCTGCGGTCCAGCGTCGCCCACACGACCACGAGCTCGGCGCGCTCGCCGGCCGTGACGTAGATCTTCTCGCCGTTGAGGACGTACTCGTCGCCGTCGAGGACGGCGGTGGTGCGGATCGCGGCCGAGTCCGAGCCCGCCTCCGGCTCGGTGATCGCCATCGCGGCCCAGCGGCCATCGAAGCGGGCGTGCTGCTCGTCGTCGGCGACCGAGGCGATCGCGGAGTTGCCGAGGCCCTGGCGCGGCATCGAGAGCAGCAGGCCGACGTCGCCGCGCGACAGCTCCATCACGCTCAGTGCCGTCGCCATGCTGGCGCCGTTGCGGTTGCCCGCGTCCGCGCCGTGCGTGCGCCGGACGCCGGCGGCGCCGGCGCCCGTGGCGGCGCCGTGCTCCATCCCGTCGATCATCGCCGCGAGCATGTCGAGCTCCTTCGGGCGCGTGTGCTCGTCGCGGTCGTAGCGGCGCGAGATGGGGCGGAACACCTCGTCGGCGACCTGTGCGGCCTGGGCGGCGAGCGGCAGCAGCTTGCGGGGGATCTCGAGGCTGATCATCAGACGAGCAGCGCGCCCTCCATCACGCCGATCGCGGTGAGGTCCCGGTACCAGCGCTCGACCGGGTGCTCGCACACGAAGCCGTGGCCGCCGAGCAGCTGGACGCCGTCGGAGCCGATCTCGCGTCCCTTCGCCGCGCACAGCGAGCGGGCGAGCGCGACCTCGCGGGCGAAGTCCTTGCCGGCGTCGGCGAGCGCCGCGGCCCTGAGCGTGAGCAGGCGCATGCCCTCCAGCTCGGTCGCGATGTCCGCGACGGCGAACGCGACGGCCTGGCGGTGGCTGATCGGCTCGCCGAACGCCCGGCGCTCGTTGACGTACGGGATCACGTGGTCGAGCACCGCGCGGGCGGTGCCGAGCGCCAGCGCGCACCAGGCGAGGCGCGCGCGGCGGATGCAGCCGGCGTACGCGGCGGGGTCGCCGCCGGCGAGCAGGTTCTCGGCGGGCACGTGGACGTCGTGGAGGCGCACGTCGCCGGTCGCGGCGGCGCGCACGCCCATGGCGGGCGCCGGCCGGACTTCGACGCCCGGCGAGCGCGCCGGCTCGACGAGGAACAGCGCCGGCTCGGCGCCGTCGAGGCGGGCGGCGACGAGCAGCAGCTCGGCGTCCTGTGCGCGCGGCACCTGGGCCTTGAGGCCGGAGAGCGTGTAGCCGCCCGGGACCGCGCGGGCGCGCGTGTGCACGGCGAACGGGTCGAACAGCGGGTGCGGCTCGAGCACCGCGACCGCGGCTGCCGGCACGTCGTCGCCGGTGAAGGCCGGCAGGTAGGCGGCCTGCTGGCGCTCGTCGCCCCACAGCGAGAGCGCCGCGGCGACGCCCGCAGGGGCGAGCAGCGCCAGCGCCAGGCCCATGTCGCCGTGCGCGAGCGCCTCCGCGGCGAGGACCGAGGTGACGGCGGACGCCTCGTCCTGGGCACCGCCGAGCGCCTCCGGCACGCCGAGCATGCCGATGCCCAGCTCCGCCCCCTCGGCGAGCAGGTCGGCCGGCGCCGCGCAGGCGGCGTCGGCATCGAGCGCGACCGGCCGCAGTCGCTCGCCGGCGAACTCCCGCAGCATCGCCTGCAGCATCTGCTGCTCGTCGGTAGGGGTGAGGTCGAAGAGGTCCGGCACGGTCGGCCGCAGCCGCGCGGGCGCGCCAAGGCGCTTGGCGGCGGTGAACGTGCGGCCGGCCGTGCCGGCTGCGCGGAACCCGTCGCGCGTCGCGCGGTACAGCACGCGCGTCGCGCCGTCGCGCATGCGCAGGCGGTCGAGCACCTCGGAGGAGGCGAGGGTGCGGACCGCGCGCAGTCCGAGTGCTATGCCGCGCGGGCCAGTGGCCATGGCGACCACTATATATGGTTGTGTTTGCAAATGGCAGCGATCTTGGCTACTTTTCCGGTATGCGCCGCCTCGCGATGATCGTGGTCGGCTTCGCCGCACTCGGCGGCAGCTCGGCGATCGCGCTCGCCCAGTCGACCTCGCCGATCACGATGACCGTCGACGCGACGGTGACGCCGAACAAGGCGGGGACGAAGCAGCACCCGCAGGGCGTCAAGCTCGCGTTCACTGCGACGTTCCAGATCCCCGAGGCCTACGACCCGCCGCTGGTCGACAGGGTCACGGTGCTGTTCCCCAAGGGCGGCCTCTACAACGGCGCCAAGCATCCGAGGTGCTCGGAGAACACGCTGGCGCGCAGGGGGGTCGCCGGCTGCCCGAAGGGCTCGATCATGGGCAAGGGGACCGCCAAGGCGATGGCCGACGACGTGCCGACCTACCCGAAGATCACCATCGTCAACGGCGGGCCGACGCGGGTCTACTTCTACACGGTGATGACCAACCCGGCGCGCGTGCAGGTGCCGGTGGTGGGCAAGGTCACGAAGCTGAGCGGCAGGTGGTCCTACCGGCTCGAGACGCAGATCCCGAAGTCGCTGCAGATCGTCGCCGGCATCCCGATCGTCCTGCACGAGCTGACGATGGCGGGCGGCAAGGGCGACTGGATCGCGACGACGTCGTGCCCGGCGGACAAGCGGTGGCCCTACCACGTCGAGGGGCTGTTCACGACCGGCGAGACGATCGTCTACGACGACGCGGTGGCCTGCCGCTAGGAGGGCGGAGCCGGTAGGTTGCGCCGCCGGATGCGGCGCCTCGTTCCCCTCCTCCTCATCGGGTTGCTGGCCGGCTGCGGCGGTGATACCCAAGGACTTCGTCCTCGGGCACAGG
>DATHJG010000081.1:0-2268 GCA_035489875.1 Solirubrobacteraceae bacterium
ATCGGCACCGGTCAGCAGGTCGGCGAGGGTGCGCCCGGCGAGGTTCGTGGTGCTGAGCCCGTCCCCGACATACCCGCCGGCCGATGCGACGCGGGTGGCCGGGTCGTACGACGCCGTGGAGTGCCAGTCGCGCGGGACGCCGATCGGGCCACCCCAGCGGTGCGTGACGGTGACATCGCCGATCGCCGGGAACAGCTCGCCGAGCGTGCGGCGCAGGTGGTCGAACACGCGCGGCACCCGGTCGTACCCGTCGCGGATCGCGCTTCCCCAGTGGTAGCGCGCGCCCCGGCCGCCGAACGCGAACCGGTTGTCGGCCGTGCGCTGCCCGTAGATGATCAGGTGCCGGAAGTCGGCGAACGTCTGCCCGTGCGCGATGCCGATCTCGTCCCACAGCGCGTCGGGCAGCGGCTCGGTCGCGATCATCAACGAGTAGAGCGGCAGCACGCGACGATGCGTGGCGCGCAGGGTCGCGCCGTAACCCTCCGTCGCGATCACGAGGCGGTCGCAGGTCACCGTGCCGTGAGTCGTCTCCACGTGTCCCGGACGGTAGTCGAGCACCTCGGTCTGCTCGGCGATGGTCGCGCCGCGCGCCGCGACGGCGGTGGCGAGACCGCGCACGAGCTTGGCCGGATGCAGGCGAGCGCAGGCGGGATCGAACGCGGCGCCCAGCGCTCCCGCGGCCCGCACCCGCTCCGCGCCCCAGAGCTCGAGCGCATCGACCCCGTATGCCGCGGCCTCCTCGACCTCGGCCTTCGCCGCCGCGAGCTGCACGGCAGAGCGCGCGTAGCCGATCGTGCCGCCCCTCACGAAGTCGGCGTCGATGCCGGCTTCGGCCGAGGCGCGCCCGACCTCGTCGACCGTCGCGACCATGGCCCGGCGCATGGCGAGCGCGGCGTCTCGGCCGTGCGCGCGCTCGAGGGACGCCGTCGAGCGGGGGAACAGGGCACTGCACCAGCCACCGTTGCGGCCGGAGGCGCCGAAGCCCGCGATCTCCTTCTCCAGCACGACGATCTTCAGGGCGGGGTCGCGCTGCTGCAGATACCAGGCCGTCCACAGTCCGGTCAGGCCGCCGCCCACGATGGCCACATCGGCATCCACGCCGTGGGAAGACGCAGTGCCGGCGAGGGCCGCCCGCGGAGCTAGCGACTCCGCAGGGAGCGAGTCGTGCCAGTACGAGAGGTCGCCGTAGTCGGTCACGCCGAGCCCGCTGATTGAGTAGCGGCCGAAGGCTGCGTGTCGAAATCGGCACCACGGATGCGGTTTCGACACGCCGCTGCGCGGCTACTCAACCGGCGGGACATTACAACCGGGTCCAGGCCTCGGACAGCACTCCGCGCAGGATCCCCTCGATCTCATCGAACTCCTTCGGCCCGATGGTGAGCGGCGGGGCGAGCTGCACGACGGGGTCGCCGCGGTCGTCCGCGCGGCAGTACAGGCCGGCGTCGAACAGCGCCTTCGACAGGAACCCGCGCAGCAGCCGCTCCGACTCGTCGTCGTCGAAAGTCGTCTTGGTCGCCTTGTCCTTGACCAGCTCGATACCGAAGAAGTACCCGTCGCCGCGGACGTCGCCGACGATCGGGAGGTCCTTGAGCTTCTCGAGCGTCGAGCGGAAGATCGGTGAGTTCTCTCGCACCCGCTCGTTCAGCCCCTCCTCCTCGAAGATGTCCAGGTTCTCGAGGGCGACGGCGGCCGAGACCGGGTGCCCGCCGAACGTGTAGCCGTGGTAGAAACTCGTCGATCCGTGGCGGAACGGCTCGTAGATGCGGTCGCTGACGATGGTCGCGCCGATCGGCGAGTACCCGCTGGTCATCGCCTTCGCGCACGTGATCATGTCGGGCACGTACCCGTACGCGTCGCAGGCGAACATGTGGCCGATCCGGCCGAACGCGCAGATGACCTCGTCCGAGACGAGCAGCACGTCGTACTTGTCGCAGATCTCGCGCACCCGCTGGAAGTATCCGGGGGGAGGCGGGAAGCATCCGCCGCTGTTCTGCACCGGCTCGAGGAAGATCGCCGCGACCGTCTCCGGGCCCTCGAACTGGATCATCTCCTCGATGCGGTTCGCGGCCCACACACCGAACTCGGTCTCGGGGTCACCGTTTCCGGAGGGCACGAAGCCCGTCTCCTCCGCGCGGTAGAAGTTCGTGTTCGGCACGCGGAAGCCACCGGGCGTCACCGGTTCGAACATCTCCTTCATCGCCGGGATGCCGGTGATCGCGAGCGCACCCTGGGGCGTGCCGTGGTAGGCGATCGCCCGCGAGATGACCT
>DATHJG010000082.1:0-4072 GCA_035489875.1 Solirubrobacteraceae bacterium
CGGCGCCCAGCACGGTGCACTTGCGATAGGTCGAGCGGCGGGTCATACGCGGCCGACGCTAGATCTGCGGTGCTTGCCCCTCTATGCCGCGAACAGAGAACCTCGCGCCGGGCCGTTCGCGGGTTCTCCGAACGGCCGGCGCACCCGCGGCTGACTGATGTCACGCGTGGCGGTGTCCAGCGTGGAGGCGCTGCGCACGGTCGCGCAGCGGATCGCCGTCCGCCAGGACGAGCTGGCGCGCACGGTCGTCGAACGGGTCCGCACGGACATCGTGGGATACGCGATCGTCGCGGGCGAGCCCGAGTTCGACGAGGCGGTGCGCTACGCGTCCGCCAACATCGAGTCGCTGCTGTCCGGACTCGAGGGCGGAGAGCCGATCTCGGCGCAGCTCCTGCGGGAGACGCGCCGCATGGCGCAGCAGCTCGTGTCCCGCGGCGTCTCGCTGAGCGGCATGCACCACGGCGGTCGCGTGTGGGGCGCGACGGTGTGGGAGGCCGTCCTCGCCTCAGCCCGGCCCGACCATCCCGAGGAGCGGGAGGCGGCGCTCGAGATCGGCAGCCGGATCTGGCACCACGTCGACATCACGTCGACGACCGCGGCGCTCGCCTATCTCGACGAGGTCACCGACCGCGGGCTGCTCGCGCGGGAGCTGATGGACACGCTGCTCGCCGGTCGCGGCGACACGGAGTTCGCGTACCGCCTGGCGAACTCGCTCCACCTCCGGCTCGGCGAGCGCCACGTCGTCGTCCTCATCCGCGGCGACGAGGTGGCGATCGAGGACGCGACCGACCGGCCGCTGGCGCCGCGGGTCGCGCTCGACTACATCGTCGAGGCGGCGCGCAACTACCTGCGCCCGACGGCCGGCTCGCTGCTCGCCGGCATCCGCCTGGGCGACCTGGTGGCGCTCTACCCCGTGGACGACCCGGAGGACCTGCAGCGCGTCCGGCGCGACTGCCAGGCGCTGGCCCGCGCCCTCAGCATCGACGTGAGCATCGGCATGAGCGGCTGGCACCCCGGCCTCGCGCAGATCGCCGTCGCGTACGCCGAGGCTCGGGAGGCGGTGGACATCGCGGTCGGCACCGGCATCCGCGGGCGCGCGATCTCGCTGGAGGAGGTGCTCGTCGACCACATGGTCCGCTCGAGCCCGCACGCTCAGCGGATGCTCGACGGCGCGCTGCGGCCGCTGTTCGATTACGACCGCGTGCATCGTTCGGAGCTCGTCGAGACGCTGCGCGCGTATCTCGCCGCCGACGCGAACCTGACCAAGTGCGCCCGGCTGCTCAACGTGCACCCCAACACCGTCGTGTACCGCCTCCGGCGCATCCGCGAGCTGACCGGACGCGACCCGCGGGCGATGGACGAGCTCCTGGTCCTGTTCCTGGCGCTGAAGCTGGCCGAGCTCAAGCCCCCCTGGTAGGAGCACGAGCTCGAGCCGGCAGGCGAGGGTGACGAGGACTCGGATCCCTGCGCTCAGCGGCGCGGCCCCATGGGGCCATCCGGGCCCCCGGTCGGCCGGCGGGCGCGCGGTCGGAAGAGCGGCAGCAGGAGGCCGGGCAGCAGGAGCAGGACCACGAGCGCGACGGCGGCGAGCGCGAGCACCCCCGTGGACGGGTGCCCGATGGCGCGGACGACCGCGGCTCCGGGCGCCGGGAAGCGGTGCACGTCCCCGCGCTTGCGCGGCGGCAGCGGGACCTGCTCGGCCGGCGCGGGGCGCGGCCTCGCCGGCGCCGGCGCGCGCGGGGTGGCGGGCCGCGGCCGGGACCCGCGCGGGGCGGCGGGCGCGAGCGGCGGCGGTGCCGCGCGATGCGGAGCGCGTGCCTGCCCGCCGGGTGCGCGCGCCGCTCGCCGGGCCGGGCGCGCGCGCTGCCGTGCGACGTCCTGCCCCGCTTGGGCGCGCGGCCCGGAGCCACGCCTGGGCCACGCCCCCGGCAGCCCCGGGTGCGCCGGCAGCGCAGGGCGTCTGGGCGCCGTCGGCCGGTACGGACCGCCCGGCAGGCCCGGCGACCCCGCGGGCCGGAGGCGCGGCGGCCGACCCGGCAGCCCACCCGGCGGACGCCCGGGCACACCGGGCATGCCACGAGGCGGCCGCCCCGGCACGCCGGGCACCGGCGGACGACCCGGCACCCCACCCGGCAGACGTCCCGGCACAGCGGGCGCGCCACGAGGCGGACGACCCGGCACGCCAGGCACCGGCGGACGACCCGGCACGCCGGGCACACCACCCGGCGGACGACCCGGCACGCCAGGCACGCCACCCGGCGGCCGCCCCGGCCGACCGGGCTCCGGCGGACGACCCGGGGCGGCGCCCGGCGGCGACCCCCGCGGCGGCGCCGGCGGAGCAGGCACGCCGCCCGGCGGTCGGCCGGGCTCCGGCGGGCGAGCCGGCGCGCCACCCGGCGGAGGACCCGGCGCGCCGGTCGCCGCCGGCGACGGGAGCGGCGGCGGCGCGCCGATGCCCGGAGGCGGCGCCGCAAGCCCCGGCGCGGCGGACTCGGACGGCCCGTCGGTCGCGTCCCCGGACCACAGGCCCGGCGCTCCCAGCGCATCCTCGTCGGGCCCGTCGGACGAAGGCGAGCGGGTCGCGGACAAGGGCCGCGCACGCTCCCCCGCGCTCGCGAAGCCCGGCGCTCGCTCCCGCGTCTCGTCGGCCGGCAGCGAGCGCAGCGCGAACGCCGCGCCCGCGAGCACGGCGAAGGCGAGCAGCGCCAAGCGCAGGACCTGTCGGGGCTGCTTGGACGCGCGCACGAGATCCATGCTGCGAGCGCCGCGCGACGCCCTGAGCTGTCCGGCCGAACAGTCTCGGCTGTCCCGCCCGCCTCCCGCCTAGCCGACGACGAAGGGGTCGCGGCTCTGTCCCGAGAGCTCGACCCAGACGGCCTTCACCTGCGTGTACTCGTCGATCGACTCCAGGCCGTTCTCGCGGCCGTAGCCGCTCATCTTGACGCCTCCGAACGGCGTGTTGAACGAGACCGTCCGGTAGGCGTTGATCCACACGGTGCCCGCGCGGAGGGCATGCGCGACCCGGTGGGCGCGTCGCACGTCGGTGGTCCAGACCGCCGCCGCCAGGCCGAACTGCGAGTCGTTCGCCTGCCGGATGAGGTCGTCCTCGTCCTCGAACGGCATGACCGCGAGGACCGGTCCGAAGATCTCCTCGCGCGCGATCGTCATGCCGCCGTCGACGTGCGTGAAGATCGTCGGCTCGATGAAGAAGCCGTCGCCGAGCGCTCCCTGCCGGGGCCGCTTGCCGCCGGAGACCAGCTCGGCTCCCTCCTCCCCGCCGAGGCGGATGTAGTCCTGCACCTTCTCGAGCTGCTCCTCGAACGCGACGGGGCCCATCTCGGTCTCGGGATCGAGCGGGTCGCCCAGCTTGATCGCTCGGGCCCGCTCGACGAGCTGCGCGACCAGCTCGTCGTGGACCCGCCGGTGCACCAGCAGCCGCGAGCCGGCCATGCAGGTCTGGCCCGTCGCGGCGAAGATGCCGGCGACCACGCCGTTGCCGGCCGCCTCCAGGTCGGCGTCGTCGAAGACGATGTTCGGCGACTTGCCGCCGAGCTCGAGCGAGACCCTGGCGAGGTGGTCGGCGGCGTCCTTCATGACGCTGATCCCCGTCCGGGTCGAGCCCGTAAAGGCGACCTTGTCCACACACGGGTGACGGACCAGCGCGCGTCCGGCCGCCGCGCCGCCGGTCACCACGTTGAACACGCCGGGCGGGAAGCCGGCCTCGTCGAACAGCCGGGCGAACTCGAGCGTCGACGCCGGCGTCTGCTCGGCCGGCTTGGCGACGACCGTGCAGCCCGCTGCCAGCGCGGTGGCGAGCTTGAAGGTGAGGAGCAGGATCGGGGAGTTCCACGGCAGGATCATCCCCACCACGCCGACCGGCTCCTTGCGCGTGTACACGAGGAAGTTCGGCTTGTCGGAGGGGATCGTGTCCCCCTGGATCTTGTCCGCCGCGCCGGCGAAGTAGTAGTAGTGCTCCGGCACGGTCCGGAGCTGCCCCCGCATCTCCCGGAGCAGCTTGCCGTTGTCGGTCGACTCGACGCGCGCGAGCGGCTCGGCGTTGTCGGCGATCAGC
>DATHJG010000083.1:0-5357 GCA_035489875.1 Solirubrobacteraceae bacterium
CGCGCAGCAGCATGGCAAGTCCGGCGCGGACCGCCGGCTGGGGATCGATGATCGCGACGCGGGTCACGCGAGCAACCCTCCCAGCGGCGCTTCAACCCGATCTAAACCGTCGGTGAGGATCTGACGTGAGGTTCTTCACCCCTCGTCCATTACGCCACGTCATCGCTGCCACCAGCAGGATTACTTGGACTGCGGGCGGCGACGCTGGCACCATGCGTCCGATGGAGCTCCGTCATCTGCGCACGATCGTCGCGGTCGCACAGCACCGCTCGTTGACGAAGGCCGGTGAGGAGCTCTTCCTCACCCAGTCGGCCATCTCCCAGCAGATCCGCCGGCTGGAGAAGGAGCTCGGGATCGAGGTGTTCCGGCGGACGAGCCACAGCGTCGAGCTGACCACCGAGGGCAAGGTGATCCTCGGCTATGCCCAGCGGGTGCTGAGCGAGGTCGACGGGATGCACAGCGAGCTGGAGGAGATCACCGGCCTGCTGCGCGGGCAGCTGCGGATCGGCGGCGTCTACCCGACCGGGCCCTACGACCTGTTCGGGATGCTGGCCGAGTTCCGCACCGCCCACCCCGGCGTCGCGGTGCACATGATCGAGGACACCCAGGACGGCGTGCTCGCCGCGCTGCGCTCCGACGAGCTCGACTGCGCGTTCACCGCGCTCGATCCCGACGCGCTCGGCGACGAGTTCGCCGCCACGCTCATCTGGGAGGAGGAGATCGTCGTCGCGCTGGCGCCCGGCCATCCGCTGTGCGCGCGCCCGCGGATCACGCTGCAGGAGCTGGCCGCCGAGGACCTGATCGCCTACCGCGACAACTCGGCGCTGCGCCGGCGCCTCGAGCGCACGATGGCCGACCTGCGGCTCGAGCCGCGCAACGCGTTCGTGTGCACGGAGATGGCCGCCGTGCGGGGCCTGGCGAGCAAGGGGCTCGGCGTCGCGGTGATCCCGCGCTCGGCCGCCGAGGAGCCGGGACCGCCGATCGAGCTGCGGCCGATCGGGCCCGAGCCGCTGACATGGCCGATCGCCCTGGTGTGGCGCGCGGCGCGGCGCCAGTCGCCGGCCGGCAAGGCGTTCCTCAAGGTCGCGCTCGCGTCGGCGGAGCCGGCCGTGCAGACCGGGCTGCGCGCGGCCTGACGTAGATTCCCTCGCATGCGGGGGATCGCCGGCGGGATGCCGTGAGCCGGGAGCGACCGGTCGCGGTGGGCCTCGTGCTCGCCGCGGCGGGCTCGCTGCAGGTCGGCGCCGCGTTCGCGGTCACGCTGTTCGACGACCTCGGGCCCGCGGGCGCCGCGTTCCTCCGGCTCGCGTTCGCGGCCGTCGTGCTGTGGGCGATCTGGCGGCCCCGGCTCGACGGCGACCTGCGGCTGGCGGCCGCGTTCGGCGTCGCGCTCGGGCTGATGAACTGGTCGATCTACGAGTCGATCGACCGGATCCCGCTCGGGGTCGCGGTGACGATCGAGTTCGCGGGGCCGCTGCTGGTCGCGGTGATCGGGTCGCGCCGGCCGCTCGACGGGCTCTGGATCGCGCTCGCCGCGGCCGGGATCGTCCTGCTCGCCGACCCCGGCGGCGGATCGATCGACGCGCTCGGCGTGCTGTTCGCGCTCACCGCCGCCGCGTGCTGGATGGCCTACATCTACCTCAGCCAGCGCACCGGGCAGGCGTTCCCGGGCGGATCGGGGCTGGCGCTCGCGATGGCGGTCGGCGCGCTGATCGTGCTCCCCGCGGGGGTGATCGAGGGCGGGAGCGCCCTCGCCGAGCCGGACCTGCTCGCCTCCGCGTTCGTCGTCGCGCTCGCGTCGTCGGTGCTGCCCTACTCGCTCGAGCTCGAGGCGCTGCGCCGCCTGCCCGCGGCGGTGTTCGGCGTGCTGATGTCGCTCGCGCCGGCGGTCGCGGCGCTCGCCGGGCTCGTGATCCTCGGGCAGGACCTCGGGGCGCGCGAGCTGCTCGCGATCGGCATGGTCGTGGTGGCCAGCGCAGGCGCTGCAGGCCTCAGCCATCGGTGACGACGTAGCCTTGTGTCCAGGTGTTCGAGTTCAACCTTCCGAATGCCCTGACGGTCTTTCGGATCCTGCTGGTCCCCGTCCTCGTGGCGGTGCTGCTGTCCGAGGGACCGTCGGGGGACCTGCTCGCCGCGATCGTGTTCGCCGTGGCGTCGTTCACCGACGCGCTGGACGGCTGGATCGCGCGCCGGCGCAAGAGCGAGAGCACGTTCGGCAAGCTGATGGACCCGCTGGCCGACAAGCTGCTGGTCACGTCCGCGCTCGTCTCGCTCGTCTCGCTCGACCGCCTCGCCGCATGGGTCGCGATGGTGATCATCGCCCGCGAGCTGGCGGTCACCGGCCTGCGCCAGATCGCGATCGAGCAGGGCCACGTCATCCCCGCGAGCCTGTGGGGGAAGCTCAAGACCGTCGCGCAGATCGCGATGGTGATGTGCCTGATCGCCGTCGACGACCCGTCCGGCTGGGTCGACGCGGTCGTCTATGTGACGGTTGCGATCACCGTGCTGTCCGGCGCCGACTACTTCTTCGGCCTGCGCCGGCTGCTGCGCTCACGCGCCGCCGTCGAGCCAGTCGCGCATCGAGACGTGGCGCGCTGAGTGCTCGCCCGAGGTGAGCTCGTGCCGCAGCTCGCCCAGCAGCCCGAAGCGGTCGGCGACCACGTTGTGCTGATGGATCGTCTCGAGGTTCTCCTGGCGCGCGGAGACGAACGAGTCGTCGCGCAGCTCGGGCAGCTCGTCGACGATGCCGCGGACCATCTCGCGCACGCAGTCCTCGACGAAGCGCGGGCGCCGGTGCGCCTTCTCCACCACCGCGGCCTCGTCGGAGCGCTTCATCAGCTCGTAGATCTCCGACGACATCGAGTCCTCGACGATCGCCAGCAGCCGCTGGGCGTCGATGTCGATGTCGCAGTCCTCGCGGCACCCGACGTGGAGCGTGCCGAGGCCGCGCTGGTTGTGCGTGGCGACCGGGACCGCCTCGAAGATCCGCTCGATCTCCTCGTCGCCGAACCCGTCGGCCTGCAGCCGCTCGCGTGAGGCCTCCTGCACGAGCGTCTGCGCGCACGGGCACGCCGTGATGCCCTGGGCGGTGACGCCGACGAGCCGCCGCGTGCCGGCGGCGGACGCCACGGCGACGCCGTGCAGCGTGTAGATCTCCTGCGTGAGGATGCCGCTGTGCGGGGCGGGCTTGTGCTCCGGATAGCGCGCCTCGAGGTGCACCTCGGCGCGGCGCGCGCCCTGGCGGTCGCGCACCTTCTCGGCGATGTGCTGGGCCAGCGTCTCGGCGCGGAACGCGCTCTCCCCGAGGATGACCTCGCCGATCGCGTCGTTGACCACCTCCTCGAAACGCGACATGTGCGCGCCCTTCTGGCGCGGTCCGAGGTCGACGAAGCAAGCGAGCTTGGCGGAGTAGAGCGTCTCGGTGTCCCCGGTGTCGATGCGGATGACCTTCTCGACGTTCGTGACGCCCACGCGCGAGAGCGAGACGTGCAGCGTGGGGACCTGGTTCTGGACGTCCGCGAGTGATACGGCCATGCGCCTCAGATTAGAGCGTCACGAGTCACAGGCTTCTGCCGGCTGGCAGGCGAAAGTTGAGGCCGGCCCAAATGTCCCACCGGGGGGTCAGAAAATTCACCCTTCCGGCCTCTTCCGCGCCGACGGACTTGTGCTACAAGTCACGACGACGGAAGCAGCAACGCGGGGTCGGCCCCGGAGGGGTTGGCTAGTTCTTCGGCTCAAGGATCGAGGGGTTGGGCACCAAGTCAGAAGCTTTGTTGGCGGAAGAGGTCTCCATCACGGAGATTGATGAACTCCGCCCGCTCATCGCCGAAGGTCAGGAACGCGGGTTCCTCACCTTCGCGCAGATCGCCTCCTCGCTCGAGGAGATCGAGATCACGAAGGAGCAGCTCTCGGAGCTCCATGCGTACCTGGACGACCAGGGCATCGACGTGGTCGGCGACGACGGACGACCCGCGATCAGCGAGGCCGGCCGCTTCGAGCGCTCCGAGCCCGTCGACAAGACGCGCGACGCGCCGCGAAAACCGGAGATCGACCTCACGGTCGAGCCGAGCCTGGACTCGCTGCGGCTGTATCTGCGGTCGATCGGCCGCGTGCAGCTCCTGACCGCCGAGCGCGAGGTCGCGCTCGCCAAGCGGATCGAGCGCGGCGACCTGTACGCCAAGCAGGAGATGGTCGAGGCCAACCTGCGCCTCGTCGTCTCCATCGCCAAGGGCTACCTGGGTCGCGGCCTGTCGTTCCTGGACCTGATCCAGGAGGGCTCGCTCGGGCTGATCCGCGCGGTCGAGAAGTTCGACTACCGGCGCGGCTACAAGTTCTCCACCTACGCGACGTGGTGGATCCGCCAGGCGGTCACGCGTGCGATCGCGGACAAGGGGCGGACTATCCGCATCCCGGTCCACATGGTCGAGAAGCTCAACAAGGTCGTGCACGTCGAGCGCCAGCTCGTGCAGTCGCTCGGCCGCGAGCCGACGCCCGACGAGA
The DNA here is from genome assembly GCA_035489875.1 of Solirubrobacteraceae bacterium. GTDB lineage: Bacteria > Actinomycetota > Thermoleophilia > Solirubrobacterales > Solirubrobacteraceae > DASQMT01. Next base: position 4,501 of record DATHJG010000083.1, read on the forward strand.
TCGCCTCCGAGCTCGAGTGCACGGTGCGCGAGGTGCGCGACATCCAGCGCATGGCGCAGCAGCCGGTCTCGCTCGAGAAGCCGATCGGCGAGGAGGAGGAGTCCGAGCTGGGCGACTTCGTCGAGGACGAGGGCGCGATCTCGCCGTTCGACCAGGCCTCCGAGAACCTGCGCCGCGAGAACGTGCGCAGGGCGCTCGAGGCGCTCCCGCAGCGCGAGCGCGAGGTGATCGAGATGCGCTTCGGTCTCACGGGCGCGCGCCCGTTCACGTTGGAGGAGGTCGGCCGCGCGTTCAACGTCACGCGCGAGCGGATCCGCCAGATCGAGAACCACACGCTGAAGAAGCTGGAGTCGCTGCCAGAGGCGCAGCGGCTGCGCGACGCGGGCTGAGACGACCGCGGGCCGGCGTTGAGCCGGCCCGCCCGTCGCCGCTAAACTGCTGCCGTCCTCCGGTGGGATTCCCGAGCGGTCAAAGGGGACGGGCTGTAAACCCGTTGGCTCAGCCTTCGCAGGTTCGAATCCTGCTCCCACCATCGGCTCTACAGAGCCAAATCGCCTAGAAGTTCCGGCGGGCGCAGTAAGGGCCATGCCCCGAGCGTGCCCCGAGCGTGCCGGCTGCGCCGCACTTGTCGGGCGATCAGTAATCTGCCGAGGAGATCCGACCAGTTCTCAACAGGAGTCGCCGATCGCCCGATCTACCGGTTGAGCCTTGCTTAACTGATGCGGTGTAGAAGAGGTGCACCGGGTACCCCCCGCCGAACGAGAGGAAGCGTCCGAATGGTCCTGCTGGCCATCCCCCCGAGCGAGTTGCCGTCGACCACCGCGTCGAGTGCTGTCGTGATCCGGGCTGAGGTGGCT
>DATHJG010000084.1:0-3656 GCA_035489875.1 Solirubrobacteraceae bacterium
AGTAGCGCGCGGGAAAGAAGTAGAAGTCCGACGCCCGCGCCCGGCGCATCGTCTCCTCGTAGAGCGCAGCGAACGAAGCGAGCTCGGTCGGCGCCGGATCGACGGTGACCTCGAGGCCTTCGGCCTGCGCCCGCCGGACGAGCCGCCGGTGGTGTCGGTGCATCCCCGCGAGCAGATCGCGCCCGGCGAGCGGCCACGCCACCGTGGCGCCCAGCGGAATCCGGTGGAACATCGCGCTCGCCGGCGACTCGGCGCTGCCGGTCAACGGATGGAAGACGACGAAGCTCGAGACCGCGCCGCGCGCGCGGCACCAGGCCGCATACGCCGCGGGGAACCGCTCGAGCGGTGGGTCGGGGCCGGCGCCCACCGGCCCTCCGTAGCCGTACGGGGACACGACGTCCGGCGGGTCGCGCCGCAGCAGGCACGCGAACAGCACGGTGCCGTCCTTGCCCGGAAGCTCGAGCAGCACGGGGACGGCGTCGACGAGAACCGCCGAAGCCGCCAGGAAGCCGCGCGAGTAGTACACGTCGGTCACGCCGGCCTCCGCCAGCACCGCATCCCAGCGGTCCGGCTCCACCTCGACCAGACGATCGCCGTCGGTCACGGCTGCGGTCGTCACCGCCCCGATGCTATCTCCACGCCCCAAAGCTAGTCGGGCAGGACGGTGTTCCGGTGGGGCGTCCGTCGGGTGATGAGGTAGTGGGCGATCGCGTCGCTGGTCCGACTGGGGTGGAGCAACGAGGACGTGTGACCGTCGCCGTCGCGGGTGAGCAGCACCGCGCGGGGGATCTGCTGGAGCAGGTTCTGCGCCCATCGATACGGGGTGGATGGATCGTGCGTGGCATTCGCGAGCAGGATGGGCGGAGCGCCGTGGATCCTTGCCCGGTGGGGCGGGTTGGCCAGCGGGGCGGGCCAGCGCATGCAGCCGATCAGCGCGGGCCAGGCCTCGCTGGCGCCCTGGGTGCGCGGCGCGAGCGTGCGAGCGAGCAGAGAGGTGGACACCAGGTCGTCGTAGCCGCCGATCAGCGGCGGGAAGTCGACGCAGTTCACCGCGAGCCCGCCGAACGTCCCGTCGCGCGGGCTGGTCACCAGCGGCTTGGCGAACGCACTGGCGTCCCCGGACGCGAGCGCGGCCAGCGCCTGCGCGAAGCCGTTCCAGCCCGGGGCGCCGAAGGCGGAGATGGGGCTCTTGAACAGCAACTGCTCGTACGCGTTGAGCCGGATGTCGTCGCTCGTGACAGGTGTCCGGCAGCGCGCAGGCGCGCATTGCGGCACCGGAATGGGCTGCGCGTCTGCCTGCCGGACGAGCCCGTCGAACAAGGCCAGTACGTCAGTCCCGTGCAGCGCGCATTCGGCCGCCTGTGCACACCAGACGGCGAAGCGGTTGATGGTGTCCTCATAGGCGGCGGTGGAATCGGCGAAGACCGCATCCGTCGAGATCGAGTGGTTGAAGATCCCGTCGAGCGCCATCGTCCGGATTCGATTCGGGTGGAGCTCGGCGTAGAGGGCGCCGATCTCCGCGCCGTAGGACAGCCCGAGGAAGTTGAGCTTGCCGTCCCCGAGGGCGCGGCGTAGCGCCTCCATATCGCGCGCGACGCTGAGCGTGTCGACGTGGCCCAACAGCGGGCCGGTCAGGCGCCGGCAGCTTCGCCCGAGCGCGCGGGTGTAGCTCGCCAGCCGCCCGAAGTCCGTCGCGCTGCGGGGAAACAGCGACACGGGGCGGTTGTAGACAGCCGGCTGGCACCGCACCGGCGTGCTCCGGCCGATCCCGCGCGGGTCCATGCCGATGAGGTCGAAGCGCTGGTGTAACGCGGGGTGCCACAGGCCCGCGCCCCCCGCCTCGGCGGCCACGACCTCGCTACCGGCGCCGCCGGGCCCACCGGGGTTGACGATCAGGCTCCCGACCCGATGCGCCCGGTCCTGAGCGCGGAGCCGGTTGAACCCCAGCCGGATCTTGGCGCGCTGCGGGTGTCGGTAGTCCAGCGGGACGGCGATCTCGCCGCACTGCACGGCCGACGGAGACTGCCCGCCACAGTCATGCCATCGGATCTTGCCCCGCGGCCCGCCGGCCGAGCCGGGGGCCGCGTGTACCAGGGTGAGACAGCAGGTGACGAATGCCACGGCCGCGATCGTCCTCACCCGGGAGCTCCCGATGAGTCGCGTGGGCTGCATGATCATGCTCCCTTCGCTCGTGGTGACGGCGTCTCTGTCCCAGCCGCCACAGGCGGCCCACGCCGCGCTCGAGTTCCAGCTCATCGCGAATCTACTCCCGCCGCGAAGCCCGCGTCAAGAGGGCGCGATCAGCGGCCCTTCTCACCATCCGGCGGGTCGAGCGCGAGCCGACCGCATCGGGAATGTCGGGGCTACCGGGGCGAGCGGTTATGTGACGAGCTCGTCGCGATTCGTGGCCTCCGGCGGGCAGCCCCACCTCGGGATTCGGGTTGGCCGCGACGCAGACACGCGCGGTCCCTACCGACGGCTCCTCGCTCGGGTGGGACCGTGTAGCCATGACCACCCCCCGCAAGCGCAGCGCGTTCGACCTCTTCATCGAGGCGCTCGTCCATCCGGTCCGCTTTCGCTGAGCGCGTACGCGGCGCCTCGCGTGCTCGGATACGCCTACTCGCCCCGCCTCCTCGCCCACGACCCGCCGCCCACGACGGTCGACGTCGCCGGGCGGCCGTTCCCGCTGGGCACCGCGAACGTCTCGCACGCAGCGCTCACCGCGCAGGCGCACGAGCTCGTGACCCGCAGCGCCGTGCGCGACGTGCTCGTCGAGCTGCCCCTGAGGCCCGCGCCGGAGGATGCGCTGCTCGCCGTCCACACGTCCGCGTACCTCGAGCGCCTGCGCGAGGCGAGCGCGGGCGGGCCGTGGGACGGCGAGTACGCGCCCGTCACGCCCGCGACCTGGGACGCCGCGCGGCTGACCGCCGGCGGCGTGCTCGCCGCGGTCGACGCGGTGCTCGACGGCCGCCTCGAGCGCGCGCTCGTGCACGCGCGCCCGCCCGGCCACCACGCCGAGCCGGACCGCGCCATCGCGTCGACGTACCTCAACAACCTCGCGATCGGCGCCGAGCACGCCCGCGCCCGCGGTGCCCGTCGGGTTGCGATCGTCGACTGGGACGTGCACGTCGGAAACGGCGCCGAGCGCATCTTCTGGGACCGCGCCGACGTCCTGGCCCTCTCGCTGCACCAGCGCGACTGGTATCCCGCCCACGCCGGCGACCTGCGCGCGACCGGCGGCCCGCGCGCCGAGGGCTGCACGGTGAACGTGCCGCTCCCGCCGGCGACCACGGACGCCGGCTACCTGCTCGCCTTCGACGAGCTCGTCGCTCCGATCGTGCGCGCGTTCGCGCCCGACCTCGTCCTCGTCGCGGCCGGCCAGGACCCCTCGGCGTTCGACCCGACCGGCCGGATGCTGGTCTCCGCCGCCGGCTTCCGCGCGCTCGCGCAGCGCGTCGCGCTCCTGGCCGCCGAGGTCGCCGACGGCCGGGTGGTCGTGAGCACGGAGGACGGCTACAGCCCGGTCTACAACCCGTTCTGCCTGCTCGGCGTGCTCGAAGGCCTCGCGGGCCAGAGCGCCGAGATCGCCGACCCATGGCACGACGACGCCACCGTGCAAGCCGCACGAGCGGCAGCCGACGACCGCGTCCGGGTCG
>DATHJG010000085.1:0-11775 GCA_035489875.1 Solirubrobacteraceae bacterium
CGTGCGCATCGAACGCGCCTGGGACGAGCCGGGCGTCAAGGGCGTCGAGCTGCGCGTCGTCGACGGCCACGGCGCGGTCGGCGTCGCGCGCGCCGACGTCGTCGTGGGCGCGCCGCCGCCGGCCGCCCGGCTCACGTGGTCGCCGGCGGAGCCGCGGATCGGCGACGAGGTGATCCTGGACGCCTCGGCCTCCGGTGGGCAGCCGGTGCGCCACGAGTGGGACCTCGACGGCGACGGAAGCTTCGAGACCGACGGCGGCGCATCCCCGACGTGGGCGCTGCGCGTGCTTGCTCCGACGCAGCGCGTCGCGGTGCGCGTGCGCACCTACGAGGGTGCCATGGACACGACCGCGGTCACGATCGCCGCGGCGCCGGCGGCCGTCGCGCCGCCGTTGGAGAGGCCGCCCGGCGCGGCCCTGCCGACACTGGACCCGCCCGCCGGCACGGCCGGAGCGAACGTCCCGCTCGCGGCCGTCGACCGGCGCGGCCCGGCGATGCCCGTGACCGTCCGCCGCCGCGTCGGGCGCGGCGGAGCCGTGCGCGTGCGGTTGCGCTGCCCGATCCCCGAGGAGCGCTGCGCCGGCCAGGTGTGGCTGCAGTCGCGGCGCGGCGGCCGGCGCGTGACCGGCGCCCGCGCCTTCGCCGGGCGCGGAGGCCGGTTGTTCGACCTGCGGCTCGGGCTCGGCGACGCCGCGCGCCGCCGGCTGCGGAACGGCCACACCGTGCCGGCGCAGCTGGTCGTCCGCGCGCGCGACGCCGCGGGCAACGCGCGGACGCGCCGCGCCGCCGTGCGGATCGCCCCCGGCCCGATGGAGGACGCGTGAGGGCCCGGGCGCTCGTGGCGGGCTGCGTGGCCGTCGCCGTTGCCGGGTTCGTGCTCGTGCTCGTCCAGCCCGCCGCGGCGGTCCAGCGCCCGGCGCACACGGTCGACGGGCCGTCCTCGGACGTGCTCGACCTCGGCGGGGTGGCGCTCGCCGACGACGGCACGGGCGGCGTCGTGTTCCTGCGCCGCGACGGCGGCCGCGCGCACGTGTTCGCCGCGCGCTACCGGCGCGGGCGCTGGGAGCCGGCGGTGCGCGTCGACGGCGGCCAGCTGTTCGACTCCTCCTGGCCGCGGATCGCCGCGAGCCGTGACGGCCTGCTGATCGTCACCTGGGTCCAGGAGGCCGGCGCCGGGACGGACCAGATGTACGCGTCGGTGATGCCGGCGGCGGCCGGGCGCTTCGGCGCGCCGGTGCAGATCGACCGCACGATCGGGGAGGCGTCCGCCACCTATCCCGCGCTCGACATGGGCGCCGCCGGCGCCGCGTACCTGTCCTACACGGCGCTCACCCCGCCGGTCCCCGGCGAGCCGGCGGAGGATCTCGACGGCCGCGTCCGCGCCGAGTTCCGGATCGCCCGCTACTCGGGCGGCCGCTGGCGCCCGTACGCGCCGGTCAACCGCGACCCTGAGATCCCGGTCGGCCCGATCGACGGCGCGACCGCCGCAACGGTCGCGGCCGACGACGCCGGTGGCGCGATCGTCGCCTGGCAGGAGCCGGACGACCTGGGCATCGAGCGCGTCTGGGCGCGGCGCGTGTTCGCGCGCTCGCTCGGCCGCGCCCAACAGGTGAGCCCGGGGGTGATCGCCGCGACGCGCGAGACCGGCCGCGCGGCCGGCTTCACGCTCGACGCCGCCGGCGACGGCTGGGGGGCGATCGCGCTGCTCCAGACCGCCGGTCCCGGCTCGGCGCTGCGCGGCCCGCGCGCGTTCGCCGCGACGATCCCCGGCGCCGGGGCTGCGGGCGGCACGAACGCGGCGGAGCGCTTCCGCCCGGCGCGGCTCGCGGACGGCATCGGCGGCACCGGCGCGACGCCGCCCGGCGACGTCGGCGTCCCGCGCGCCGCGATCGGCGCGCAGGGGGACCTGCGGCTCGCGGTGCCGATCGGCCACGAGGTCCGGCTGGTGCGCGGCGGCGCGGACGGCACGCTCGGCGATGCCGCGGTCGCGGGCGACGCCGGCCTGCTGCCGGCCGCGCCCGAGCTGATCGCCGGCGCGGGCGGCACGAGCGTCGTCGCCTGGGGGCAGAGCGAAGCGGGCGGCACGGTCCGCGTCGTCGAGGAGCCGCGCAGCGGCGAGCGGCGCGCCGGCCGGACGTCGACGCTCCTTCCAGGTGCGGTGACGACGCTCGCCGTCGCCGGCGGCGGGAACGGCGACGCGCTCGTCGCGTACGCGCAACGGTCGGGCACGCTCGCGTCGATCGGCGCCACGCCCGTCGACGCCGCGCCGTCGCCGTTCGCGGTGCGTCCCGGGCCGGACTGGATGCGGCCCGGCCGCGCGACGATCGCCTGGACGCCCGCGCCGGACGCCTACGGCGACGTCGCCTACCGCGTTCAGCTCGACGGCCGCACGGTCGCGACGACCCGCGAGAGCTCCGCCTCGCTCGCCAAGGCCGTCGACGAGGACGGCGCCTACCGCGTACGGGTCGTCGCGGCCGATGGGGAGCGCCAGGAGACGGCCACCGAGGCCGTCACGATCAGGATCGACGGCCGCCGTCCGCAGGTCCAGTTGCGCTACAACCCGGGCAAGCGGACGGTCTCGGTCGTACTGCGCGATCGTGGCGGCGCGCGCGCGGCCGGCGTCGCCGCCGCGCGCTCGCTCGTGCGCTTCGGCGACGGGACGCGCCGGCAAGCGCGCCGCGCCACGCATCGCTTCAACCACGCCGGGCGCTACGTCGTGCGCGTCCGCGCCGTCGACCGCGCCGGCAACGCCACGCGCGTGACGAGGCGGGTGGACGTCCGGTGAGGCGGTCCTCGGCGCTCCTGCTCGCCCTCGTGCTCGCGCTCGCCGCAGCGCCGGCCGCGCGGGCCGACTTCGACCTGCCCGTGCTCATGTCCGTCCCCGAGCGCGTACAGCCGCTCGGCCAGAGCGTGCTCGAGGACATGTCCGCCGACGGCCGCTACACGGTCTTCCGCGTCATGGCCGACAACGTGCCGTCCGACGGCGGCTACGCGCCCGGCGGCACGCCGATCCGCGGCGGCCTGTGGCGCACCGACACGGCGACCGGCGCGATCGAGCTCGTCGCCGACGGCCGCTACGACGGCTCGGGGACGTTCTCCAGCGGCGCGCGCAAGGCCTCGATCAGCGCCGACGGCCGGTTCGTGCTGTTCCAGACCGAGGCCTACAACCTGCGCCGCGACGGGACGCCGGAGCGCGACGGGACGACGATCCGGACGTACGTGCGCGACATGAACGAGCCGCTGCTCGGCGCCGCTGCGTTCGAACCGGTGGTCCATCCGGGACGCGAGACCGCCGAGCTCACGATCTCGCTCGGCGGCGCGATCTCCGACGACGGCCGGTGGGTCGCGTACGCGGTCGACAAGGACGTCTTCGTGCTGGACCGGGCCGGCGGACCGCCGCGGCTGGTCTCGGCGCGCTTCGACTTCGAGTCGGGCACGATGACGAACGAGCAGAGCGAGGAGTTCACGGAGTTCGCCGAGGGCCCGGTGCTCTCGGGCGACGGCACGACCGTGTTGTGGCGGTCACCGTCCGTGCGCCAGACGCGGACCGTGGGCGACGCCAATCGCGGCGAGCTGCTGTGGCGCCGGATCGGCGACGGTCCGCGCGCGCCGACGCGGCTCGTCGCGTCGATCGGCGACCCCGAGGGCCTGGGCTGCACGGACGCCGGCGCGCGGACGACGCCCGCCCACGACGAGCCGGCCGGGCCGTGCGACGGCGCATTCTCCGGGCAGGACAGCCTCACCGGCTTCCCGCGCCGGCCGGGCGTCGTGATCCCGCAGCCGCGGGAGACGCCGGAGCACAGTCCCGGCCGGCTGTACGACCTCAGCGCCGACGGCCGCAAGGTGGTGTTCGTCACGACCGCCACACCGCGCGGCGTCCCGTTCGAGGGTGAGCGCGCGGCGTCGGCCCAGACCGTGGCGGACGCGTTCGTGCGCACGATGTACCCGGGCGAGCCGGCCGCGGCGGCGACGCGCGAGCTGACGCGCTCACCGAACGGCGCAACCGACGCGACCGGCGAGCCCGCCGTCGCGGTCGCCATCGCCCCTGACGGCAATCACGTCGCGGTCACGACCGCTCGCACGTCGTTCACGCTGCCCGGCTTCACGTTCGTCGGGCCGCCGCCGGCGCCCGCGGTCGAGACCGAGTTCGCCGGTCCCTCGGTCGCCGAGCTGTTCTTGTTCGACCTTCGCCGCGGCACGATCGAGCTGGCGGCACGGACCCCCGGCGGGCGCAAGGTGGAGACCCAGACAGGCTATGGCGCCCCGCAGACCGGGATCGGCAACGGCCTGCCCGCCGCCGGGGGCGCCCGGGTCGCGTTCGACGCGACGAGCGACATCTTCGATCCCGACGACGGGAACCGCTTCCCGGATGTGTATTCGGCCGTCCCGGGCGTCACGCTGCCGGGCGGCGACGCGCTCGGGCCCGAGCTGGAGCTCCGGCCCACCGCGCCGCCGGCGATCGCGGACGCGCCGGACTGGCGGCTGCGCATCGCCACGCAGCGCGCGTCAGGTCGCGCGCTCGAGCTGGCCGTCATGGCCCCGGCGCCCGGTCGCGTGTCGGTGACGGCGACCGCCCGCGTGGCGCGCTGGCGCGCCGGCACGATCGCCACGGCGGCGGCCGCCGCGGGGAGCGACGGGCGCGCCGTGCTGCGGCTGCGCGCCCGCGGCGCGGACCAGCTCGGCGCGGCCCTGCGGGCGCTCAACGGCGACGGCAGCGACGCGACGCTGCGCATCCGCTTCAAGCCCGCTGGGGCAGGCGCGCCGCTCGAGCGGCTGGTCGCCGCGCGGCTGCCGGCGCCGCGCGGCCTGCGGCTCTCCGCCCGCCTCAGCCGCATGCGCGACGGTCGCTTGCGCGTGACCGCGCGGCCGCCCGGCGCGGGCCGGATCGTCGCCGACGCGCGCCTGCGGCGCGCGCAGCGCGCGTTCGGGCACGCGCGGTGCGGCGCCGACCGGAAGAGCACCGTGCGGCTCACGCTCGCCGCGAGCCGGAGCGCGCGCAGCGCGCTGCGCCGGCGGGCCGACACCGTGGTGGTCGCGGTCCGGTTCGTACCCGCGCGCGGGCACCGGGCGGCCGCCGCCGCGACGCTGCGCCTGGCGCTTCCTGGAGGGGCACGGCGCTGATGTCCCGCGCCCGCTCCCTGCTCCTCGGCGCAGCGCTCCTGGCCGCCGCGGTCGCGCTGCCGCAGCCGGCGTGGGCGCAGGCGGCCGAGCCTGAGTGGCGGTTGGAGCACCCGGCGGTGCCCGGCACGCCGTTCCCGCGCCCGCTCGGGCGGCCCGCCGCCCTGGAGCTGCTCTCGAGCAGCCGCGGGCTGCTCATGACGGAGGGCACCGAGCGCGTCCGCAAGGGCCTGTGGACGTGGGACGGCGCCGAGTGGGCGCCGCTCTCCGACGTCTGCGGCGCCGACGCCGAGCGCGGCGCGATCGCGTGGGTGTCGGCGAGTGAGTTCTGGACCGTCTCCGATCCCGCGCCGAACCCGTTCACACCGCCGCCGGCCTACCAGATCGGCGAGCGGCGCGACGAGGGCACGACGCTGTGCCGGTTCAAGGACGGCGTCGTCGAGCGCTCGCTCGCCGCGCCGGCGACCGGGCCCAACCGGTGGTCCCAGATGACGTCCGCCGCCTGCGTGACCGCGAACGACTGCTTCTTCGGCGGCCACGGCATGCTGTCCGACGAGGACCAGCCGCTCGGCACGTTCCATGTCCGCGTCCGCGACGGCGAGCCGAGCGTCATCTGGGGTGACCAGCAGCGTGGGGTGAGCGACCTCGCCGTCCACCGCGGCAAGCTCGTCGAGAGCGTCGTGAGCGGGATGCGCCCGGTCCACCGCGGCGAGCGCGCGGTGCCGGCCGAGCCCGAGGGAGCCGCGGCGAGGCTGCTGCACGAGTGGGACGGCCGGCGCTTCGCCAACGACCCGTTCGAGCCGGGGCCATGGCCGCTCGAGCTGCGCTCCGGCACGCGCAGGGCGTACGTCGGCGGGAACTTCGCCACCCCGTGGGCGCCCAACCAGGAGCCGCCGATGCTGGACGCCGACCTCTACGCGCTCGACTCCGACGGCGAGGAGCTGTGGGCGGTCGGCGGCGGGGCGTACTCGGGCAGCTGGGGGATCGGCGACCCCTACCCGAACTCCAACCAGTGCAACGGCAGGGAGCCGTTCCAGGGCTACCGCGCGCCGCGCCCGCCGCTCGCCGCCGTGCGCGAGGGCGACGGACCGTTCCGGGAGCTGCGGCTGTCCGAGGCCGACGCCGTCGCGCTGCTGGGGCTCGACAGCTCGTCGTACGCGTGGCCGTCGGTGAACCAGTTCACGGCGTTCGGCGATGTGGCCGCGATTCCCGGCCGTCCGCGCGAGGCGTGGGTCACGCTGCTGTCGACCGTCGGGCATCCGTGCTTCTACGACGCCGGCATGGAGCGCGAGGCGGAGGACACCTGGCTGCGCGACGAGGCGCCCGAGCTCATGCGCGTGCGCTACGACCCCGCTGCGCCGGCGGGCGCGGCCAACCTGGAGGTCCTCGAGCGGCTGACGCTGCCCGACGGCGCGCGGCGCGGCGGGGTGCGGCGGATCGACTGCAGCGCGGCCACCGAGTGCTGGGCGGTCACCGAGCAGGGCTGGCTCTACCACTGGACCGACGGCGCGCCGCTCGAGCGCGACATGGGCTCGCCGTTCCGCACGCTGATCACGCAGCGGCCGCAGGACGCGCGCTCGATCGACATCCCGGACACACCGCCGGTCGACGACTCCGAGCTGTTCAAGCCGCAGCCGATCGTCGTCGATGCGCCCGAGCCGCATGCGCCGCCGGTCGTGGTCGAGCCGGAGGTGCAGCAGTCGCCCAGGCGGACCGCGCTCGTCGCGCGGTCCACCGTGCGCAACCGCGGGCGGCGGCTGCTCGAGCTGCGCTTCCGGCTCGCGCGGCCGGCGCGTGTCGGCGTGAGCGGCGAGCTGCACGGTCGGGTCGTGGCACGGACGAAGGCGCGCCGCCTCGAACCCGGCGATCAGCTGCTGCGGATGCGCGTGCGCGAGCGCTGGCGACCCGGCAAGCTGCGGCTGAGCACCCGCGAGCTCGCCCCGGATGCGCCGACGCTGCGCGCGAGCGCCGCCCGGTCGGGAACGCGGCTGCGCACGCGCGTCACCGCACCGGGCGCGGGGATGCTCACCGTCGTGGCGCGCACCGCGTCCGGGCAGGCGCTCGCACGCACCCGCACGCGCCTCGCGGCCGCCGGACCGATGCCGGCGAAGCTCCGACTGCCGCCGCGCGGACGACGCACCGAGGTAGTGGTCACGTTCGCCTACGCCGGCGCCCGCGGCGTGGCGCCGCGGCGGCTCGGCTACGTGCGCCGGCTGCCGGCGCCCCGGCAAGGGAAGCGGGGGTGAGGCGCGTGGAGGCGCTGGGCGCGCCGCGTGCGCGGCGCTGGGCCTGCGTGCTCGCGCTGCTGGCCGCCGTCGCGGCCTCGATCGCACTGCTCGGCGACCCGGCGGCGAGCCGCGGCGCGCCGGGGGCGATCACGATCGAGCCCGACCTCGCGATCCCGACGACCGCGCTGACGATGCTGGGCAGCGCGAGCGCGGGGGAGCCGGGGGAGACGTGGGCGATCGCCGGCGACGAGCTCGTGCGGTACACCGCCGGCCGCGGCTGGGAGCGCAAGGGCCCGCGACTCGACAGCTGGCAGTACTTCGGCCATTTCGTCGGCAACGTCCAGGGCAACTCTGCGGTGCCGATCGGCGCGCGGGACGCGACCGTCGGCGACGTGTCGCCGGGAGGGGGCGTGGCGGCGGTCGGGCGCGTGCCCGGCGTCGTCAATCCCACCAACGGCAACGTCTACGACGTGCAGCCCGGGCCGCCGGAGATCGTGCTCGGCGAGCCGGGCCGGCCGCCGGCGCGGATCCCACGGCCCGAGCCCCCGCTGCTCGCCGCCGGCGAGGACATTGCGCAGTTCCGCGGGATCACCGTGTCCGGCGGCAACGGCGGCGCCGACGGCCTCGTCGGGCAGGGCAGCGTCACCGCGGTCGACGACGGCGGCCACACCGGGCTGCTCGTCGTGCCGATCAGACGCGAGACCCGCACCGACACGCTCTCGGGCACGGTCGACGGGATCCTGCGCTGGGACGGCTCCGCGTGGTCGCGCGAGCGGATCGAGCCGCTGCCCGGCGCCCCGCCGGCGGTCTTCCGACCCGTCGCGGTGGACGCCACCGGGCTCGACAACGCGTGGATGCTCGCCCACGCGACGGGCCGCGGCGTGGTGCTGTACCGGCGCGCCGTCCGGGACGGCGAGCCGCTGTGGGAGCACGTCCCGCTCGCCGGGCACCCGTTCACGCAGGCCGCCGTGCAGGCACAGGGCATCGCCGCCGTGACGCCGAACCGCTACCCCGCCGACGGGTTGACCGTGACGGCCGACGGCGTGTGGGTCGACGCGACGTTCGACCACGGCGGCGAGCGAAGGTTCGCGACGCTCCGCGTGGACCGCGGCTCGGCGACCGTCGCCGCGACGTGGTGCGATCTCCCGCCCGGCACGGTGGCGGCGTGCGAGCACGAGATCGACGTGCGGCCGTCCGGTCGCTACGGCGAGACGGAGGGCGCGCAGAAGACGATCGGGACCGGCAACGGATACAGCTCGATCGCCTGGCCCGGCGACGGGAACGGCACGCGCGTGATCACGAGCACGCGCAACGGCAGCGTGCTCGTCCTGCGCGGCGACGCGTTCGAGCCCGTCGCCGGCTTCGGCGGCGTGACCGCCGGCAATGCCGCGTTCAGCGCGGCGGACGACGGCTGGATCGGCGGCCAGCCGGCGCTGCGCGTCACGAGCGCACCCCGGGGCTCGCAGGTGCAGCCCCAGCCGCTGCCGGTGCGATGGCCGCTGCTCGCCGCCGCGCCCGAGCCCGGCCACGCACCCGGCGCTCCGGACGCGCAGGCCGTCGCCGTGGGCGAGTCCGGCACGATCACGCGCTTCGTCCCCGGCCAGGGCTGGATGGCGGAGGAGGCGGTCGATCCGGCCACCGGCCAGCGCTCGCGCTCCACGCTGCACGGCGTCGCCTGGCCCGAGCCCGACTTCGCGATCGCGGTCGGCGACGACGGCGCGATCTGGGAGTGGAGTCGCGCGGCCGACGCCTGGCGGCCCGACGAAGCGGCGCCGCCCGGGCTCGACGCGCACCTGACCGGCGTCGCGTTCCAGCCGGGCCGTCCCGACCGTGGCTACGCAGTCGGCCGCCGCGGCGTCGTGCTCGCGTTCGACAAGACGTGGACGCCGGAGCCGCTCCCCGCCGACGTGGCGGGCAACGACCTGCTCGGGATCGCGTTCGCCGGGCCGCAGGCGCTCGTCGTCTCGCAGCGGCGCACCTACGTTCCCTTCACGGACGCCACGGGCCGGCGCCAGCACCGGCTCGAGACGGCGAGCGACCTGCTCGTCAACGACGGATCCGGCTGGACCGTCGACGCTCAACTGCGCGACCTGCTGCGCGCGCGCCCACTCAGCACGCTGAGCGCCGTCGACGCCACGGCCGATGGCGGCGCGGTGGTGGCGGGACGCGACTTCCTCGCGATCCGCGACACGCCGGGCGCGCCGTGGCGGCTCGAGGAGAACGCGCCGCGCGGCCGCGACGTGACCGCCGTCGGCGCCCTCCGCGACGGCGCCGCCGTGCGGGCGATGTTGGCGCTCGCCGAGGTCGGCGAGCGCGTACCGTCCGCCTACCGCGAGGAGCCCCCGAGCTCGGACCAGAACGCCCCGCCGAACCCGTCACAGGCGTTCGACCCGCCGACGAGCGGCTGGCTCGTGCGCCAGACGGGGGCGGGCTTCAGCGACGAGATGCGCCGGAGCGTCCCGTACGGCGGCCAGGAGACGGCAGGGACGCCGGAGTCGGTGCTCTCCTTCGGGCTGCTGTCGGATGCCGGCTCGGGCTGGCTCGTCGGCGGCCGCGCGTTCAACGTGATCCTGGGGCCGCGGGCCGCCGTCAGCAAGACGAGCGCCGTCTTCCGCTATCCGGCGACGGGCGCCGCGCCGATCGGCGCGGGCCTCGACGAGGTGGAGCTGCCGAACGGGTCCGCGCGCTTCCTCGTCGCCGGCAACGGCGGCTGCACGGTCGGATGCTCGGAGACCCAGCCGCTCGGGTTCGCCGGGCCCGAGCTGCGCGGGGTCGCGCTGCAGCGCGCCGCCGCGCTGGCACGGCGGCCGAACGGGCCGCGCGCGCTGCTCTACACGGGCAGCGCGCTCCGCAGCGGCGCCGCGAACGGCGGCGCCTACGTCGACCTGCGCACCGGCGGCGTCGCCGAGCAGCAGGTCGACGGGGTCGAGCAGGAGCTGCGCCAGGTCGCCGGCCAGTTCGCGAACGCCGGGCTGCCGGTGTTCCCAACGCCCTCCTTCCCGGAGCGCGACCCCGGCACGACCCGTGCCGGCTTCACGCTGAACGAGTGGTCGCGCGCCTTCGCAGGGCTCCCGGCGCCGGCCGGCGCGGCGCCGCCGGCGCCCGGCACGCGCACCGACGGCGTCCCGCCCCAGCCGTCGCCCGGCGGCGCGCGAACCCACTACGCGTTCGACTCCGACGGCGCCGGCGGCACTGTGCGCGTGATCGTCGTGAACGTGTCCGCCGGCGCGCTGGCGTCGTCCGCGGGGACGACGGTGCCCAGCGAGGACCAGGCCGCGTGGCTGCGCGGGGTCCTGCGCGATGCGCGCGCCGACGGCGTGCCCGCGATCGTGGTCGGGAACACCCCGCTCACCCCGCCCGACAACGGCGGCTTCATCCGCGACCCGCAGACGCTGCCCGGCTTCCCGGGCAACCAGGAGCTCGCGGAGTTGCTCGCCGACGAGGGGGCGTCGGCGTACTTCTTCGACGCGCCGTCGATGAACCGCGCATTCATGGCCCCACGCGGCCATCGGAACCCGATCCCGACGTTCGGCACCGGCTCGCTCAACTACGGCTTCATCGAGGACGACAACTACGGGTTGGACCCGCAGGGCGGATTCCGGCACGACAGCGCGGGGATGCTGATCGCGGAGGTCGACGTCGCGCAGCGCGACCCGGAGACGAACCGGGCGCCGGTCTCG
The DNA here is from genome assembly GCA_035489875.1 of Solirubrobacteraceae bacterium. GTDB lineage: Bacteria > Actinomycetota > Thermoleophilia > Solirubrobacterales > Solirubrobacteraceae > DASQMT01. The sequence goes on from DATHJG010000085.1 coordinate 11,026, forward strand.
GTCCGGATGATCCCCGTGATCGAGGACCTCGCGCTCGACGCGGTCGACGGCTTGTCGGCGTCGCGCTCGAAGCCGCTGCTGTTCCGCGCGCTCGCGCGCCGGCCGCGCGCCGGCTACCGGGCCGGCCAGCAGCCGTACCTGCCGATCCCGCCCGAGCAGCCGTGTCCGGACACTGCGGGCTGCGCCAGCGCGGTGCAGGCCGAGTACGAGTTCACGTCGTCGGACCCCGACATCGGCGACTTCGTCGCGCGGGACGTGCGCTCGGACGACCAGCGGCGGGTGCTGCTGCGCGACGACAGGCCGGTGCGCGATCCCGCCTCCGGCCTGTTCTGCGCGTTCAACGCGGGCACCACGACGGTCACGATCCGCACCGGCGGGCTGACGTTCTCCCAGCGCGTCACGGTGCGCGGCGGCGCGCCCGACCGGCCGTGTGGCACCGCTCCGCTCGACCCGAAGCGATTCCCGCAACCCGGTGTGATCGTCCGTCCGCCGCGTTCCAGTCCTGTCAGTGCCTCACCGCCGCCCGCGCCGCCGCCGCCGGCGGGGAGCCAGCCCGCCGCCGGGCAGCCGGCGGCGCCCGTCAACGTCCCACCGCCGCCTGCGCCGGCGCCGCCGCCGGGTCCGCCGGCGCCCCCGCCGGCGTCGCCGCCCCCGCCCTCGCCGATCATCGCCGTCGTGCCGCCGCGCGTTCTCCCGCCGGCGATCCCGCCGCCGCCGCAGGGCGCGGCCGGGCGGCCGCTGACGCCGGGC
>DATHJG010000086.1:0-9898 GCA_035489875.1 Solirubrobacteraceae bacterium
GGTTGCCGAGGTCCCCCCATCCCGCGCGCCTCCGGTATCCGTCGATGAGGATCCGCGTCTCATGCGGGATCGCCAGGTCCGGATGCGAGTTGAGCATGCTGCGCAGCAGCGTCGTCCCCGAGCGAGGGCAGCCGCCCACGAACACCGGCTGCAGCGTGTCCGTTCGCGGCATGAGCGCACCCTAGCGCCGCCGAACCGACGACCCACCGGTCACGCGGGACGCCACCGCCCGACACGACCACGCTCTCGACCTGTCCCTCGATGCCCGCCGTTCGAGCGCCGGGCTCACCCCGGACGAACGCACTCCGGAGCGGCATCCACCCGCCACGCCCCGTTCCGCGCCACGCGCCGGTAGCCCGGCGGCGGATCGACCTCCGGGAACTGGTCGCGGTAGAAGCGGCGCATCACGCGGTTGTCGCGCGGCGTGACGAGCACGCGCCGGAGCGGGCTCGCTCCCGCCTCCACGGTGCCGAGCGAGAACGGCGGCGTGTCGAGCCACCAGCGCAGGTGCGGCATCGCACGGTGCTCGCCGGCGGTCACGAGATCGCCGCAGCGCCGGACCGCTGCGGCCACGCCCGGCGCGCGGGCGACGGCGCGGAGCTGCTCGTACCCGCGCGCGCGCGCGTCGAGGTTGTCGCGCATGTCGCCGAGCATGCCGACGTGCCACGGCAGGAACGCGACGGAGAGCGCGGCCGTGCCGATCCCCACCCACATCCAGATGCGGCGGACGCGGCCGGGCGCCAGCAGCAGCCAGCCGCACACCGCGAGGCCGTAGAAGAGCGCGAGGAACACGGACGGCGTGCGCACGTAGCGGCCGATCAGCGGGAGCCCGAAGACGGGGCCGATCATGAACACCGCAGTCATCGCCGCGGCGATGGCGAGTGGCAGCACCGCCGCGTGGAGCCGGTGGCGCCAGGCGAAGTAGAGCCCGATCGGGAGCCCGGCGACGACCGGCTCGCGCAGCACGTAGCCGAAGTACTGGACGGTCCAATACGGCGCCTGCTCGGGGCTGCGCCGGCGGTCGACCGCCTCGGCCAGGTCGGCGGTCCCGTGCAGCGAGTGCAACGGGTCGCCGGTCACGTACCAGTCCAGCGCGACCCACAGCAACGGGGCGAGCGCGACGACGCCGGCGAGCCGGATCCGCCGGTCCCGGTCGCTCACCGGCCAGAGGTAGAGCCAGTACAGCCCGGCGAGCACCCACGCCTCCGGCCGCATCAGCCCGGCGACGGCGAGCAGGCCCAGCACCGCGCCGCCGCGGCGTGGCCGCTGGGTCTCGAGCAGCGCCGCCCCGACGACCAGGACCGCGAACGCGGTGTCCTGATAGCCCAGCAGCGCATCGCGCTCGAGCGCCGGGCGGGTCAGCACGACCAGGGCGGCGACCACGCCGACCCAGGGCGAGAACAGCTCCGCGCCGAGTCGGTACGTGAGCCACACGAGCAGGCCGAAGCACAGCAGGATCACCCAGATGAGCAGGACGTCGGCGCCGTCGCCGAACGGCGTCGCGAGCACGGACACCGCGGTCTCCAGCGGATGCGGCGTGGGCGCGAAGTCCGCCTCGTAGTCGGGCTTGAGCCCGCGGGCGAGGTCGCGCGCCCACAGCAGCGCGTAGCGGGCGTCGTAGTTGAGGTACTGGTCGTAGACGAGCCGCAGCAGCACGGCGACGCCCACGACCGTCGCCGCGGCCGGCAGGAGGCGCTGGGCGAGCGGCACGCGAGAGATCGCGGACGGCGCTGCCGCCGGGACGGAGGCGGTGGCCATTCGGGCGGGTGACGATAGCGGGCGAGCGCGTCGATCCGCGCGCGCCGGCGGCCGGGGCGCACGACGACGTCAGCGGCTCGTGGGCGTCCGAACACTGACCGCCGCGTAGACTGCCGCCCCGATGCGGATCCTGGTCGTGGGCGCGGGTGGCGTGGGGAGCGCGGTCGTGGCGATCGCGCGGCGGCGCGGGTTCTTCGAGCGGATGGTGCTCGCCGACCTCTCGCCCGACCGCGCGCGGTCGGCGATCGCACGGGCGGGCGACGACGCGCGCTTCGGCGCCGCGGCGCTCGACGCCTCCGACGCCGACGCGATCGTGGCGCTGGCCGAGGCCGAGCGCGCCGACGCGATCCTCAACGCCTGCGATCCCTGGCTGAACCCGCCGATCTTCGCGGCGGCGGGGCGTGCGGGCTGCACGTACCTCGACATGGCGATGACGCTGTCGGAGCGGCATCCGTCGCGGCCGTTCGAGCAGCCGGGCGTGATGCTCGGCGACGCGCAGTTCGCGGTCGCGGATGAGTGGGAGGCGGCGGGCCGGCTCGCGCTGTGCGGGATCGGCGTGGAGCCCGGGCTCTCCGACGTGTTCGCGCGCTACGCCGCCGACCACCTGTTCTCGCGGATCGAGGAGATCGGCGTGCGCGACGGCGCCGACCTCGAGGTGGCCGGCTACGCGTTCGCGCCGACGTTCTCGATCTGGACCACGATCGAGGAGTGCCTCAACCCGCCGCTGGTCTGGGAGCGCGAGCGCGGCTGGTACACGACCGTGCCGTTCTCCGAGCCTGAGGTGTTCGAGTTCCCTGCCGGGATCGGCCCGATCGAGTGCGTGAACGTCGAGCACGAGGAGGTCCTGCTCATCCCGCGCTGGGTCGACTGCGAGCGGGTGACGTTCAAGTACGGGCTCGGCGACGAGTTCATCGGCGTGCTCAAGACGCTCAGCCTGCTCGGGCTCGACTCGACCGAGAAGCTGCGCGTGAAGGGCGTGGAGGTGGCGCCGCGCGACGTGGTCGCGGCGGCGCTGCCCGACCCGGCGACCCTTGGCGACCGGATGACCGGCCGCACGTGCGCGGGCACGTTGGTGACCGGGACCGGCGTCGACGGCGCGCCGCGCGCGGTCTACCTGCACCACATCGCCGACAACGCGGAGACGATGGCGCGCGACGGCGTCCAGGCGGTCGTCTGGCAGACCGCGCTCAACCCGGTCGCGGCGCTGGAGCTGCTCGCGACCGGCGTCTGGCAGGGCGCGGGCGTGCTCGGCCCGGAGGCGTTCGACGCCGTCCCGTTCCTCGACCTGCTGGCCGACTACGGCAGCCCGCACGGCGTCGAGGAGCGCGACCCGGCGAACCCGCTCCGCGCCGTCGCCTGAACGCCCCGGGGGGCACCCCCGACGCGATCACGTCCCGTCCTGGCGCGCGAGCTCGTCGAGCAGCGCCTCCCAGCGGGCGGCGATCGTCGCCGGGTCATAGGCGCGCGCGGTCGCGCGAGCGGCGGCGCCGTACGACCGCCGGCGCTCCGGGTCCGCCATCAGCTCGCCGAGCGCGGCGGCGAAGCCACCGACGTCCTCGGGTGCGACGAGCAGCCCGTCGCTCCCCGGCGTGATGATGTCCGCCGGCCCCCGCGGGCAGTCGAAGCTGACCACCGGGAGCCCGCAGCCCATCGCCTCGACGATCACCATCCCAAACCCCTCGAAGCGCGAGCTGAGCGCGAACACGCTCGCCTCCGCGAACGCCTCGCCGAGCCGCCGCGTCGAGCCCATCAGGCGGATCCGCCCCGCCATCCCCGCCGCCTCCACCTGCCGCTCGAGCGCGGCCCGCTCCTGACCGCCCCCGTAGATCCGCAGCTCCCAGCCGGGGAAGCGCGGCGCGACCTCCGCGAACGCGCGGACCAGGAGGTCGAAGCCCTTCTGGCGGGTGAGCCGCCCGGCGGCGACGACGACCTGCGCCTCCGGCCGGGCGCCGTCGCCCGCGAGCGCCGGCACCGCGTTCGGCAGGCGCACGACGCGGGTCCGCGCGCCGGCGAGCAGCGCCGCGTAGTCGGCGCGGTCGCCCTCCGTCAGCACGGCGAGCGCGTCGAGCCGGCCGTAGCGGCGGCGGATGTCCGCGGCCAGCGCGGGCCGGTGGGCGCGCAGGTGCATGTGCTCCTGTCCCACGAGCACGGCGCCCGGCGGCGCCGCCGCGCCGGCGAGCAGCGCCCACGCCGGCCGCGTCGTGACCACGACCTCGCCGCCGGTCGCGCGCAGCCGCCGCAGCAGCCGCAGGTCCGTCCAGAGGCTCGCGCCCGGGTACGCGTAGTCCTCGGGGTGCACGAGCAGGCTGGGCACCGCGCCGAGCAGCCGCTGCAACGGCCGCCGCGGAGCCACGCGGTCGTCGAGCACGGTGACGGTCACGCCGGCCGGGTGGGGGAAGAACGGCCGCTCCACGTGCCGGCGGACGCTGACGATCTCCACCTCGCGCCGCTCGGCGAGCTGGGCGGCGAGGCTGAACGTGGCGCGCACCGTCCCGCCCATGGCGTACGCGTTGGCGAGCACGATCCGCACGGGCGGCGGCGTCGAGGCCCGCGGCGCGGCCGCGGGCGCCGGCAGCCGGCGGACGAGCGCGAGCGCCGCACGGTGCAGGGCGATCGCCGGCGCGCCGAGCACGCGGCGCCGGCGGGATACGACGCTGGGCTGGGCGCTCACCGCGGCGACCCTAGCCGGAATCGCACCGGCCCGGCCGCCAGCGCCGGGGGCCCCGGCCGTGTACAAGATGTACCGAGATGCCCCGCGTCAGCGTCGTCGTCCCGATCTTCAACGTCGAGGACTACCTCGAGGAGTGCCTCGACTCGCTCGGCGTCCAGGGCATCGACGACTTCGAGGCGATCCTGGTCGACGACGGCTCGACCGACGCGAGCGGGGCGATCGCCGAGCGCTACGCCGCGCGCGACTCGCGCTTCCGGCTCGTGCACCAGGAGAACGCCGGCCTCGGCAACGCCCGCAACACCGGCGTCGCGCTGGCGCAGGGCGAGTTCCTCGCCTTCCTGGACTCCGACGACAAGCTGCCGGACGGCGCCTACGCGCGGCTGCTGGCGACGCTCGACCGGACGGGCTCGGATCTCGCGAGCGGCAACATCCACCGCTTCGACAGCCGCAGCACGTGGCCGGCGGCGTTCCTCGCCAAGGCGTTCAAGCTCCCCCACCGGCGCACCCACGTCACCCGCCTGCGCTGGCTGATCTCCGACCGCATGGCGCAGAACAAGCTGTGGCGCCGCTCGTTCTGGAACGCGCACAGCCTCCGCTTCCCCGAGGGCGTCGTCCACGAGGACATCCCCGTCGTCGTCCCCGCGCACTTCCTCGCCCGCTCGGTCGACGTCGTCACCGAGCCCGTCTACCTCTACCGCGAGCGCGAGGACGGCGCCCGCTCGATCACCCAGCGCCGTGCCGAGCTGCGGACGCTGATCGACCGGCTCGCCGCCGTCGAGCACGTGAGCGCGTTCCTGGGCGACCTGCGGCCGGCGGCCAAGCGGTGGTACGACGAGTCGGTCGCGGAGGAGGATCTCCGCTACCACATCGACGTGCTCGACGAGGCCGACGACGAGTACCGCGCGCTGTTCCTCGAGCGCGCCAACGCGTTCCTGGACCGCGCCGCGCCCGGCATCGAGGACCGGCTGCCGGCGATCCAGCGGCTGAAGTGGCAGCTCGTCCGCCGCCGGCGCATGCCCGAGCTGCTCGAGGTCGTGCGCTTCGAGAAGGACGGCGGCGCGCGGCGCAAGACGCGCATAGGCGCGCGGCTGTACGGCGACTTCCCGTTCCTCGACGACCCGGGGCTGGGGATCCCGCGCCGCGTCTACCGGCTCGACACGACCCGCCGCCGTGCGCGGCACCTCGTCACGCTCGCGCGCCCGTACTGGCCCTAGTGGGCCTTCTCGCAACGTTCCACCCCGAAATCGGCGACCGCCGATTTCGGGTGGAACGTCACGAGAAGACCCACTAGCCGAAGAACACCTCGACGGTCTCGAAGAACCTCGGGTCCAGCAGCTTGGGCTCCGCGAGCGCCTCCGCCAGCGGCACGCGCACGATGTCGGTGCCGCGCAGCGCGACCATCTTGCCGAAGTCGCCGTCGGTCGCCGCGTCGATCGCCTCGACGCCGAAGCGCGAGCCGAGCACGCGGTCGTACGCGCACGGCGTGCCGCCGCGCTGGACGTGGCCGAGGATCGTCATGCGCGCCTCGAAGCCGGTCCGCTCCTCGATCTCGCGCTCCAGCCGGATGGCGATCCCGCCCAGGCGCGCGTGCCCGAACGCGTCGGTCTCGTGGAACTCCGACAGCAGGCCGCCGTCCTTCGGCGTCGCGCCCTCGGCGACGACCACGATCGAGAAGTTGCGCCCGCGCGCGTGGCGCCGGCGCAGGCGCTCGCAGACCTCGTCGATGTCGAACGGGCGCTCGGGCACGAGCACGACGTCGGCTCCCCCGGCGAGGCCGGAGTAGGCGGCGATCCACCCTGCGTGGCGGCCCATCACCTCGACCACGATCACGCGGTTGTGCGACTCGGCCGTCGTGTGCAGCCGGTCGATCGCGTCGGTCGCGATCTGCACCGCGGTCTGGAAGCCGAACGTGAAGTCGGTGCCGGCCAGGTCGTTGTCGATCGTCTTCGGGACGCCGACGACGTTCACGCCCTCCTCCGCCAGCCTGCCGGCGACGCCGAGCGTGTCCTCGCCGCCGATCGGGATGAGCGCGTCGAGCCGCAGCTTCTTCAGCGACGCCCGCACGCGCTCGAGCCCGCCTTCCTCCTTGAACACGTTGGTCCGCGACGTGCCGAGGATGGTGCCGCCGCGATGCAGGATGCCGCTCGTGCTCTCGTTCGTCAGGTCCATCGCGTCGGCGGCGAGCACGCCCGCCCAGCCGTAGCGGAAGCCGACGAACTCGTGGCCGTGCGTGTTGATCCCCTTGCGCACGACCGCGCGGATGACGGCGTTGAGGCCGGGGCAGTCTCCGCCTCCGGTGAGCAATCCGATTCGAGCCATATGGCGCGAAAACCTAGCCGAATCTGATAACCGAGCGGATGCCGTCCTGTGACTCCATCAGCTCGAAGCCGCGGTTGACCTCGTCCAGCGTCAGCTCGTGCGAGAGGAAGGGCCGCACGTCGATCTCGCCGGCCATCCAGCGCTCGATGAGGCGGGGCACCTGGTCGCGGCTCTTGAGCCCGCCGAACGACGATCCGGCGACGCGGCGGCCGGTGATCAGGTAGCGCGGGACGACGTCGAGCGTCTCGCCCTTGCCGGCCACGCCGGTGACCGTGCACAGTCCCCAGCCCATCCGAGCCGACTCGACCGCCTGGCGCATCACGGCGACGTTGCCGGTCGCCTCGAACGTGTAGTCCGCCCCGAACCCGCCGGTCTGCTCGAGGATCCAGTCGACGGTGTCGGCGCCGCCGACCCGCACGTCGGTCGCCCCCTGGCCACGGGCCAGCTCGAGCCGGTCCGCCGACAGGTCGACCGCGATGATCCGCTCCGCCCCCTGCAGGCGGCAGCCCGCGACCGCGCCGAGGCCGACCATGCCGGCGCCGAACACGACGCACGTCGAGCCGGGCTCGACCTTCGCGGTCTGCATCGCGGCGCCGAGGCCGGTGGAGAGCCCGCACGCGAACAGCGCGGCGCCGTCCAGCGGCGCATCCGGGTGCACCTTGGAGAGCGCGATCTCCGGCATCACCGTGTACTCGGCGAACGTTGACGTGCCCATGAAGTGGCGGATCCGCTCGCCGTCGCGGCTCAGCCGGGTCGTGCCGTCCGGCAGGTAGCCGGCGTTCTGCTGCTCGCGGATCGCGAGGCACAGGTTCGTCTTCGGCGAGCGGCAATGGACGCATTCGCCGCATTGGGGCGAGAAGTGCGTGACGACGTGGTCGCCCGGCGCCAGCAGCGTGACGTCGGCGCCGACCCGCTCGACGACGCCGGCGCCCTCGTGGCCGAGCACGCACGGCGCGTACCCGGAGGGGTCGACGCCGGACGCCGTGTACAGGTCGGTGTGACAGACACCGCAGGCCACGAGGCGCACCAGCACCTCGTGGCCCTTGGGTTCGTCGAGCTCGAGCTCCTGGATGACCAGCGGTTGCCCGAACTCCTCCAGCACTGCCGCGCGCATTCTCATGCGCGAAAGTATCGTCGCCGAAGGCGAGCGGCGAGGAACGAGCACGCTCGCCTGGCAGGCGAAACCCCTATCCTCGCGCCGGCTCCACCCGCGGCTCGTGGTCGAACTTCGGCAGCCACTGCAGCCGCTTCGGCAGGTACCAGTTGCGGTCGCCGAGGAGCTTCATCGTCGCCGGCAGCAGCACCGCCCGCACGATCGTCGCGTCGATCAGGACCGCGACGGCCAGCCCGACGCCCATCTGCTTGAACTCGAGCATGCTCAGCGTTGCGAAGATCGAGAACACGGCGACCATCACCGCGGCCGCGCTCGTCACCACGCCCGCCGTGCTCTTGATCCCGTGCGCGACCGCGCGGTCCGTCGACATCCCGCTGTCGACCGCCTCCCGCACGCGGCTGAGGATGAACACGTGGTAGTCCATCGACAGGCCGAACAGGATCACGAACAGGAACAGCGGCAGCCACGAGGTGATCCCGCCGACCGAGTCGTAGTTGAGGAGGCCCTCGAAGCGGCCGTCCTGGAACACGAGCTTCAGCACGCCGTACGCCGCGCCGACCGACAGCAGGTTCAGCACGATCGCCTTGATCGGGACGACGAGCGAGCGGAACGTGACCAGCAGCAGGATGAACGCGAGCGTGAGCACGAAGCCGAACACGAGCGGCAGGTGCGAGCGCATCACGTCGTTGAAGTCCTTCGACCCGGCGGTGAAGCCCGTGACGGCGACCTCGGCGCCCGGCAGCTTCCCGACCGTGCTCGGCACGACGTCGTCGCGCAGCACCGCGAGCGAGCGGTCCGACGCCGCGTCCGTGCCCGTGCCCTTGACCGCCAGCGACACGGTGGCGACGGTCTTGTCCGGGCTGATGTCCACGTTGGTCGGCGTGTCGAGCTGGCCGCTGGCGATCGCCTGCTTCTGCAGGTCCTCGATCGCGCGCTGCACGTCGGGCGCGGTGACGTCGGCGGCCTGCACGACCGTGACGGCCGGGACGCTCCCGCCCGGGAACGCCGCGTCCATGCGGTCGTACGTCTGCATGACCTCGAGGCTGCGCGGCAGGCCCTGGATGCCGGGGTTCACGGTGTGCATCGAGAACGCCGGGATCGCGAGCGCGACGAGCAGGCCGCCGGCCAGCAGCGCCGAGACGAGCGGGCGCTTGAGCACCCGGTCGAGGATCGCGCCCCAGACCTTCGACTCGCCCCGCGTCCTGTGGCGCCGCTTGGCGACCCACGGCACGCGGCCCTTCTCCGTCCAGCCCTTGCGGGAGAGGAACGAGAGCATGGCGGGAAGCACGCTGACCGAGCCGAGCATCGCGACGGCGACGACGAGCATCGTGCCGAGCCCGAACGAGACGAAGACCGCGTTGCCCGCGAGGAACATGCCCGCCATGGCGGCCATCACCGTCAGGCCGGAGATGAGCACCGCTCGGCCCGACGTGGCGGCGGCCGCGTTCAAGGCCGCGTCCGGGGTCCGGCCGGCGTCGCGCTCCTCCATCTCGCGGCGCAGGTAGAACATGCAGTAGTCGACGCCGACCGCGAGGCCGACGAGCAGCACGACGCTCGATGAGCTCGCTTCCAGCGCGTGTAGCTGGCTGATCGGACCGAGCAGCCCGATCGTGCCCATGACCGCGGTCGCGCCGAGCAGCAGCGGGAGGCCGGCGGCCACGAGAGCGCCGAACGCGATCAGCAGGATCAGCAGCGTGATCGGCAGCGAGAGGAACTCAGCCCGCTGGAAGTCCTCCTCGAACGCCTTGCCGATCTCCTTCTCGGCCGACGCGTCGCCGAACTCGCCGAGCAGGACCTCGGGATGCTGCCGCTGGAGCTGGTCGACGGCGGCGAGCGGCGCCGCGACGGCGTCCTTCGCCTTGTCCTCGTCGCCGGGCAGCTCGAAGTTGACGATCACGGACCGGCCGTCGTCGGAGACGTTGTCGCGGTGCTTGGGGTCGAGCGGGCTCTCCACCTTGGAGACGCCCTTCGTCGACTCGAGCTTCGCGACCACGTCCTCGACGGCGGCGGTGTACTTCGGGTCGCCGACCTTCAAG
>DATHJG010000087.1:0-6281 GCA_035489875.1 Solirubrobacteraceae bacterium
ATGAGCCGCGTGATGCGCACGTAGCGGTCGAGCCCGGCGCGGTCCGGGGCGCGGCCGTCGGGCAGCAGGAACGCGGGCGAGTCCTCCGCCGCCGGCAGTCCGAGCGTCACGCGCAGCTCGACGCAGCGGTCGCGGTCGGCGCCGGCGGGCAGGTCGGCGAGCCGCAGCGAGGCGAGCTCGTGCAGCTCGCGGCCGGCGGCGAGCAGCTCCTCGCACAGGCGGCCCTGGCGGGCGGCGAACGCCTTGCGCTGGAACAGCGTGCGCAGCGAGTCGAGCCCGCCCTCGGTCTCGTCGGGGAACGCGCCGCCAAACCCGCGCTCGTCCCGTACCGCGTCGTTGATCTCCTCGGACGCGAAGTGGTCGCCGAGCTCGACGCGCACGGCGCCCGCGCCGTCCAGCGCCTGCACCGCGGCGCGCGCGTCGTCGACCATCAGGAACGCGAAGTTGGGCGCGCAGAAGTACGTCGGCAGCCGCAGCCGCACGGCGACCGAGTCGCCCTCGATCGCAACCGCCTCGACGAAGCCCAGATCGGTCAGCGGCTCGTCGAGCTCGGGGTCCCGGACGCCCGCGAGGGCGCCCAGGACCTGCCCGTGCGTGATCATGCGGGACTCACCGGCTCCGAGCCGATCGCCGCCGCGCCGACGGGCTCCGCCGCGAGGCTCGCGGGGACCTCCAGGTCGTACAGCTTCGCCGCGTTGAGCCCGAGGATCTTGCGCTTGACGTCGGGCGTGAGCGGTGCGTACTCGCCGAGCAGGTCCTCGGGGATCTGGAAGTCGACGAACTTCTCGACCAGCCACTTGGGCTGCCAGATCGCGTAGTCGGACGCGAACAGGATCCGGTCCTCGCCGATCCAGTAGCAGAGCTCGCCGATGATCTGCGCGAAGTAGCGCGGCCGCGAGTGGATGAACGGCATCGCCACCGCGAGGCCGCCGTACACGTTGGGCTCCTGCGTGGCGATCCAGCAGAAGTCCTCCAGCCGCGGCAGCCCGACGTGCTCGACGATGAAGTTGAGCTCGGGGAACGCCGTCGCGGCGTGGTCGACGTCGGCGACGTCGAACGAGTCGCGGTTGAGCGGCCAGATCGTCGGGCCCTTGTGCACGTGGATGTTGCGGATCCCCAGCTCCTGGCACTTCTCCAGATAGCGGTAGGACCACTTGTCGTTGAGCTTCCAGCCCTTCGACGAGCCGTGCCACTCGGCGGTGTAGAGCTTGATGCCCTGGAGGTTGTACTCCTGCGCCAGCGCCTCGAACGCCTTCAGCCCCGGCTCGCCGTCGCGCGGGTCCCACGCCCCGTTGACGATGAAGCGCCCCGGGTAGCGCGCGGCCATCGCCGCGTTCTGCTCGGTCGTGTTGAAGCCGCCGGGGAAGAAGTCCTTCAGGTACGTCGGCTGGAAGATCGCCTTGTCGGCGTAGCCGATCTCGAAGAGGTCGTGGACCATGTCCTCCTCGGAGTAGCTGTCGTACTTCTCCTTGGGCCAGACGTACTCCTCCGGGCTGAGGTTCCGGTGGTAGTCGTAGAAGCAGGCGATGAAGCCCTCGCCGTAGCGGTTGCGGTTCTCGGGGCGCGCGTCCCAGTAGTGGACGTGGCCGTCGACGATGTAGTACTGCTCGCCGTCCTTCTCGTACATGTCGCCTCCTACTCGACGACCGGGAGGTCGAAGTCGAGGTACTCGGCGGCGTCCTCCGGGTTCGCGAACAGCACGATGCGGTCGTCGAGCACGACCATCCGCCCGTAGTGCGTCGACATGATCTCCTCGAAGTCGTCGTTGCCGAAGTCGGGCCAGCCCAGCGCGTCGGCGATCTCGGTGTACTCGAACTCCAGCCGCCGGGCGCCGTCGACGCGAATCATCGACGGCATCTCGGTGACCTTGACGTCGGGCTTGCCGTCCATGACCTGGGCGACGACATGGCCGACCTGGTTGTTCATCAGGGTCACGCCGGCACGGTTGGACGACGTCGGGTCGGCCGTGAACCGATCGATCGGGGTCGCGCTCATCACGCCTCCTTCGGGGTCGTGAGGCCGAGCTCGGCGAACGTCTCGTCGAAGCGCCCGCGGGCGTGCTCGAGCGAGTCCTCGAAGCGGACGGCCTTCTCGGAGATCTGGGACCAGATGGGCTGGAGCGTGCGCGCGGCCTCGAGGCTCCTGGGCGTCCAGTCGTCCAGCCAGGCCTGGAGCGTCGCGCGGTTGGCGTCGCCGTGCTCGGGATCCTGCACGAGCATCTTGAACAGCGCGCGGGCGCCGCGCTGCTCGCGCGACACGTCGGCCTCGCCGGCGCCGATCAGCGTGGGCGTGGCGAAGTCGCCCTGCAGCGCGGCGACCTGCATCACGAACTCGCTCCGGAACAGCTCGCCGACGAGCGGCTCGAACACCATCGCGGTCGCGAAGAACGCCTCGGCCCAGTCGCGCGTGGCCGTGAGCTGCTCGACGTTCTCGCGCGTCTTCTGCCAGATCGGGTCGTTCTGCCAGGCGTCGACGTGCGCGCGACCGTCGAAGCCCGGGATCGCCTCGGACAGCTCCAGGTTGTAGAGGATGATGTCCTGCGAGAAGCGCAGCTTGTGCACCGCGCCCACGGCGAGCGCGTTGTTGATCATGTTGGTCGGGGCGTCGCGCTGCGCGGGGGTGTAGACGTACAGGCCGAGGCCGTGCTCCACGTGCGCCCACGCGGTGACGTGGCGCGCGACGATGCCGATCCAGGCGCGATTCCAGCGCTCGAACGACCGCGCCGCCTTCGCGTTGGCGATGTTCTGCTGGACCTGGCGGACGACGTTCGCGTTGTTGCGGTAGATCGTCTGCTCCCACTCCTCGTTGGGATCGAGGAACTCGTGCCAGTTGCTGGACTTCAGCGCGGTCCACTTCAGGGGATAACCGACGTCGCCGTTGGCGAAGCCGTAGATCCAGCCCTGCGTCAGGTGCCGCTCTGGATCCGGCTGGACGTCGATCGTGACGTCCTCGTAGACCGAGGCGCGACGCTTGCGCGGCGTGAAGTAGTTGTACGACCGGCTGGTGGACGAGGGGAACTCCTTCGCCCCCGCCTCGGCGTCGGTGAAGACCGGCTTGGGAACGCTGCGTTCCTTGGCGGGTGTCTCGGTCGGGCTCATCTAGGGCTCTTCTCCTCCGACTCTTCGGTCGTCGTGAACTTGTCGTAGTAGATGTGCGACTCGGCGGCGCCCATGCCGAGCAGCAGCTCCATCGCGGCGTCCACCATCGGCGGCGGTCCGCACAGGTACGCATCGACGTCGGAGAGGTCGCCCTCGTTGCGGGCGACGACGTCGGTGATCAGGCCCATCTCGCCGGCCCACTCGTCCTCGGACAGGGCGGGGACGAAGCGCATGCCGGGCACCTGCTCCGCCAGCGCCTGGAGCTCGTCGAGGTGGAACAGGTCGGTCTCGCGGCGGGCGCCGTAGTAGTACGTCGCGGGGCGCTCGATGCCCCGCTCGGCCAGCGACCGCAGCAGGCACAGGATCGGCGCCATCCCGGCTCCGCCGCCGATGAACACCAGGCGCCGCTCCGCGTGCTCGCGCAGCGTGAAGACGCCGTAGGGCCCGGTCACCTCGAGCGTGTCGCCCGGCGCGATCGTCCCGTTCTCGAGCAGGCCGGAGAAGCGCCCGTCGGGATACAGCTTGATCATGAACTCGAGCCGGCCGCGGTCCGACGGCAGGCTCGCCATCGAGAACGATCGGTGCTCCCCGTCGGAGCCCGGGATCTGGATGTCGACGTACTGGCCCGGATGGAACGTGAGCTCGGCGTCATCCGGCAGCTTGAGCACCAGCCGCCGGATGTCGTGCGTGAGCGCCTCGACCGCCTCGACGACGGCGGGGAACGTGCGCAGCGGCACGCCGCTGCGCAGGATCTCCTCGTCGTAGTTGATCAGCTCGACCTCGAGGTCCGACAGCGCGTGCGCCCGGCACAGCAGCGTCCAGCCCTCGGCCTCCTCGAAGTCGGGCAGCGCGAAGGTCGAGTAGCGCTCGAGGTCGACCTCGCCGTCGAGCAGGAACGACTTGCATGCCGAGCACTGCCCTTCCTTGCAGCCGTGCATCAGCATCAGGCCTTGGCGGAAGGCGCCGTTGAGGACGGTCTCGTCCTCGTGCACCTCGAACTCGATCCCGACCGGTTCGAGCCGGACCGTGTGGGTCTCCGCCATGGCTGATGCGCGCCGTCAGACTGCCGCCGGGCGGCCCGCCGGGCCGCCGGCCTTGTAGTGCGCGATGTGCTTCTCGCGCTCCTCCGGCGTCATCTCGTTCAGCAGCACGTTCGGGCTCTTGAGCGTGAAGCCGCGGACGTCGTCGAGCGTCCACATCTTCTTCGGGTCGAGGTCGAGGTGCGGCTGCGGGACGATCGTCTTGCCGTCGTCGCGGACGTAGCCGAGGTCCTGGATGATCTCGGCGAGGTCCATGTCGTGGTAGAGGGTCTCCCACTCGCGCTTGCCGGTGAGCTGGCCCATCGCGGGGGTCTTGCGGCCCTCGAACTCCGGGCGGAACGCGACCGCGTCGGTCCAGTGGCAGGTCTCCGAGCAGTAGGTCCGGACCTGGCCGTCGACCTCGTCGACGACGGTGTCCTCGCGGATCAGGCACGGCACCATGCAGGTCCAGCAGCGGTGCGGATACTCGTAGTTGGCGTCCTCGAAGGTGATCGGACCGTGCCCGTTCTTCCTCGAGAGCTCGCCGTAGCGCTCCCACCACTTGCCGTACTTGTCGTACCAGCCGGGGTACTTGTGCTCGAACCACTCGAAGTCCGTGTCGTCCATGGCGTCGATGCGCCAGTAGTTGACCGGCCAGCCGGTGGCGAAGAACTGGGCCACCTCGTGGACGTAGCCCTTGTTCCAGATGCGGTTCCAGCTCTCCTCGACGAGGTCGTGCGGGACCGTCAGGCCGTACTTCTCCAGCGGGACCAGGTAGGACCGGTAGTAGTCGTCGTAGATCCAGCGACGCCACATCTCGGCGTAGCTGTCACGGTCCTTGCGCCGGTCCTTGGTGCCGTACTCGATGAACGTGCCGATCGCGGCGTCCACGACGGCGTGGTTGTTCCACCACGCGTACCGCAGGTCGCGCTCGAGCAGTTGCCGGTTGCGCTCGTCCGCGAGCGCCATGAGGATGATCGAGTAGCCGTTGGAGATGTGGCGCGACTCGTCCGACTGGACCGAGTGGAACACGGTCGGCAGCAGGTAGTCGCCGTTCGCGGCCGCCTCGCCGGGCATGGCGACGAACAGGACGTTCGTGAACGCCGTCTCCGCCACGATCGTGAGGTAGATGTTCGCGGCGGTGATCGCGTCGCCGGTGATGAAGCCCTCGCCGAACTGGCGCCCGATCGTGCCGGCGTAGCAGTTGGAGAACGCCTTCTCTGAGATGTCGAACCCCGCGGGGTCGATGTAGTGGTTCATGTAGAGCCGCTTGAGGTTCATCTGGATCGTCGAGTGGCGCACCTCGTCGATCATCTGGATGGCCAGTCCGTTGTGCAGCTCCGGGTTCGGGACCGCCCCGATGACCAGCGGCATGGCGCGTGCGGCGGAGATCTCAGGGAACGGGATGATGCTCAGGAACAGCTTCTGCCATTCCATCCAGCGCTCCTGGACCTGGCGGAACATATTTCCGCGGATCGCGCCGTCCATCGCGCCGAAGACGCGGTTGTCCTTCTCTTCCTCCATCGGGAAGTAGGACCGCAGCACCTGCTTGAGTGGGTCCTTCTTCGGTGCCTTCTCGAATGTGTAGTCCGTCGCGTACTTCTCGACGGGAGACACGTAGGTCGGATCCCAGGACAGCTCCTGGATCTTCTCGTGCGACCTCGTGATGCTTGCCCGGCTCACAGGGTGCTCCTTCTTGGTGTGGGCTCGCTCCTTGATCCGAGTTGTAGACCCGACCCCGTTACAGTCGCGTTGCATCCCGGACGCGACCCGTTGTCGTGCGGCCGGGCGCGGAGTAGCGTGGTCTCCAAAGGGCAGAGAGGAGAGCCTTGCCCAACCCGTGGCTAGCCATCGACGCAGCGACTTCGCCGCGGTTGCACGCACGTGAGCTTCGGCTTGCCTGGGAGAAGTACGTGTCGAATGGTGCCGTCGCGTCGGTGCGCGGTCCGATCGCGGACTCCTGGCAGCGCTCCAGCGCCGCGGGCGTCGACCCGTCCGGCGCGCGCCTCGCGCCCGTCCTCGCCGACGAGGACGAGACCGAGGCGCGCTGGGAGGTCCATCCGCTCCGAGCCGCGGTGCCGCTGATCCGCGAGTGCCTCGCCCCGATCGCCGACGAGACCGCGCACCTGATCGTGGTATCGGACGCCGCGGGGCTGCTGCTCTG
>DATHJG010000088.1:0-4868 GCA_035489875.1 Solirubrobacteraceae bacterium
AGCTCGGGCGCGGCCGGGCAGACGCGATCGGTCCCGGCGTCGACGTGCAGCAGCATCTGCTCGGCCGTGGCCAGCAGCGCGTCGTCCGCGGTGCGGTAGAGCGCGTGGAACACGTGCAGGCGCTTCTCGTCGTGGCCGAGGATCTGCGTCGTGGTGTGCAGCCGCTCCTCCGCCCGCGCCTGGCCGAGGTGGGAGAGGTGCGTCTCGACGGTGAAGTAGGAGCTGCCGCCGTCGAGGTCGAGGCCGATGCGGCGCAGCAGCGCATCCGTCGTATCGCCGAACACCTGCAGATAGCGGCTCTCGTGGGCGTGGCCGTTGTAGTCGATCCAGTCCGGCGCGACGACGGTCGCGTGGAGCCGCAGCGGGGCCTCATCCTCGCGCGCCGGCGTCGCCGGGGCAGTCGAGAGCAACGCGCGCTCGTAGCCGGCGAGCACGGCGCCGGCGCCGACGTCGTGCGCGCGCAGCCCCTGCATGATCGAGACGAGGCAGTCGTCGCGCAGGCGCTCGAGCTCGCGGATCGACCGGCCGGCGGCCTGCGCGTCGGACTGCGCGACGAGCTTGTCGAGCAGCGCGTCCGTGAGCTCCGGGACGTCGGTGAGCTTCGTCCACGGAAGCTGCAAAGCGGGCCCGAACTGCTCCATGAAGTGGCGCATGCCGGCCTCACCGCCGGCGATCCGGTACGTCAGGAACGTGCCCATGAACGCCCAGCGCAGACCGGCGCCGAAGCGGATCGCGTCGTCGATCTCCTCGACCGTCGCCACGTCGTCGGCGACCAGCCAGAGCGCCTCGCGCCAGAGCGCCTCGAGCAGCCGATCGGCCACGAACGCGTCGATCTCCTTGCGCAGCACCAGCGGACGCATCCCGAGCGCGCGGTAGACGGCGGCCGCCCGCTCCAGCGTCCCGGGCGCGGTCTGCTCACCGCCGCACAGCTCGACCAGCGGGAGCAGGTAGACGGGGTTGAACGGATGCCCGACCGCCAGGCGCTCGGGATGCTCCATGTCGGCCTGCAGCCGCGTGGGGAGCAGGCCGGACGTCGAGCTGGCGAAGATCACGTCGGCCCCGGCTGCGCGGCTCGCCCGCGCCAGCAGCTCACGCTTGAGCTCCTCGCGCTCGGGCGCGCTCTCCTGTACGAAGCCGGCGCCCTCCACCGCCTCCTCGGGCGTGCCGACGACCGTCACCGTGCCTTCGGCCGGCAGCGGCGCGAGCGTCAGCCTGCGGTAGGCCCGGCGGGCGTTGGCGAGCATCTCGCCGACCTTCCGCTCCGCGTCGGGGTCCGGGTCGTAGAGCCGCACGTCGGCGCCGTTGAGCGCAAAGCGCGCCGCCCAGCCTCCGCCGATCACGCCCCCGCCGAGCAGCGCGACGGTGCGCGGCGGCTCAACCATGCCGGACGAGCGCCAGCTTGTCCCGCACTTCGGCGGGGCCGAGGACCCGCACGTTCATCGCCTCGAGGATCGTCACGGCGCGCTCGACGAGCTGCGCGTTGGTCGCCAGCACGCCGCGCGAGAGGTAGATGTTGTCCTCCAGCCCGACGCGCGCGTTGCCGCCCGCGAGCGCCGCCATCGCGACGTAGGGGAGCTGCATGCGCCCGATCGAGAACGCGGAGAACACGGCGCCGGCCGGCAGCTGGTTGACGAGCGCGAGCAGCGTCGTCGGATCGTCCGGGGCGCCGTAGGGGATGCCCATGCAGAGCTGGATCATCGGTGGGGCGTCGACCAGCCCCTCGCGGATCAGGTCCTTGACCATCACCAGGTGGCCCGTGTCGAACACCTCGAGCTCGGGCCGCACGCCCAGCTCCCGGATCCGCCGCGCCATCGCACGCAGCATGCCGGGCGTGTTGACCATCACGTAGTCGCCGCCGGCGGCGAAGTTCATGGTGCCGCAGTCGAGCGTGCAGATCTCGGGGCGCAGCTCCGCGACGTGCGCGACCCGCTCCGCCGCGCCGGCCATGTCCGTTCCCGCCTCGTCGACCGGCAGCGGCGCGTCCTCGCCGCCGAGCACCAGGTCGCCGCCCATCCCCGCCGTGAGGTTGAGCACCGCGTCGACGTCGGACGAGCGCACGCGCTCGACGACCTCGCGGTAGAGCTCCGTGTCGCGCGAGCCGCGGCCCGTCGCCGGGTCGCGCACGTGGATGTGGACGACCGCGGCCCCGGCGCGGGCCGCGTCGATCGCCGCGTCGGCGATCTCGCGCGGGCTGACGGGGACGCGGTCGCTCGCCCGCGTCGTGTCGCCCGCGCCGGTCACGGCGCAGGTGATGAAGACCTCGGGATTCACTCGTCGAGCGCCTCGGCGATCAGGGTCGAGACGTCCACGACGCGCAGCTCGTCGCCGCGCGCCCGCACGCCGTCGTCGAGCATGACCGTGCAGAACGGGCAGGCGACGGCCAGCGTCTCGGCGCCGGTCGCGGCCGCCTCGCGCGCGCGCTCGTCATTGATCGCGCCGCCGCGCTCCTCCATCCACATGTGGGCGCCGCCGGCGCCGCAGCAGAACGTGCGCTTGCCGCTGCGCTCCATCTCGACCGGCGCGCCGACCGCCGCGACCAGCTCGCGCGGGTCGCTGCGCACGTCGTTGTGGCGGGCGAGGTAGCAGGAGTCGTGATACGTGATGCTGCGCTCGTCGTTGCGCGGCGTGACGCGGCCGTCGCGCACGAGCTCGGCGATCAGCTCGGTGTGGTGGACGACCTCGTAGGCGCCGCCGAAGTCGGGGTACTCGTTCGCGAGCGTGTTGAAGCAGTGCGGGCAGCTCGCGACGATCTTCGTCACGCCGGCCTCGTTGAGCGTGCCCACGTTCTGCTCCGCGTGCGCCTGGAAAAGGTACTCGTTGCCCATGCGCCGCGCGGGATCGCCGGTGCACGACTCGCGCGGGCCGAGGATCGCGAAGTCGACCCCGGCCGCCTGCAGCACCTTCGCGGTCGACTCGGCCGCGGTGCGGGCGCGCTCGTCGAACGACGCGGCGCAGCCGACCCAGTACAGGACCTCGGGCGCGGGGTCGCCGGGCTCCAGGATGCGCACGCCGAGCGCCGCGGCCCAGTCGGCCCGCTCGGTCTGCGCCCGGCCCCACGGGTTCGACGCCCGCTCGACGTCGCGCAGCATCGGCTCGGCCTCGCTCGGGAAGCGGGAGTCGACCATCACCAGATGGCGGCGCAGGTCGACGATGTGGTCGACGTGCTCGATCGACACCGGGCACGCCTCCACGCACGCCCCGCACGTCACGCAGTCCCAGACCACGTCGTCGGTGACCGCGTTCGGGACCAGCGGCGACGGGTCCGTGCCGACGTCGCGCAGCAGCTTCGGCCCCTCGGCGAAGACCTGGTCGCGCAGGCCCATGATCAGGAGCTTCGGCGAGAGCTCCTTGCCCGTGTTCCACGCCGGGCAGACGTCCTGGCAGCGCCCGCACTCCGTGCAGGAGAACGTGTCCATCATCTGCTTCCAGGTGAGGTCGGGCACCGTCCCCGCGCCGAACCGCATCTCCTCCTCGGGACCGTCGAAGCGCAGCGGCTCGAGCCGGCCGTCGGGTCCCGTGCGGCCGAAGAACACGTTCACCGCCGCGGTCGCGATGTGCAGGTGCTTGGAGTGGGGGAGGTACGCGAGGAACGTGAGGATGATCAGCACGTGCGCCCACACGAAGACGCGCTCGAGCACCTCCGTGACGGTTCCGTCGCCGAACAGGCCCGAGAGCGCGTCGGACACCGGCGACCACCCGGCCGGCCACTCGTTGAGACCGAGCGCGATCCGCGTCGCGTGCCACAGCAGCAGCGTCGTGACGATCCCGGCGATCATCGCCAGGATCAGGTCGGCCTCGCCGAGGTGGCTCCCCTCGAAGCGCTTCGGGCGCTGCACCTTGCGGATCCAGACCGCCGCCGCGACGCCGAGCAGCACGAGCACCGCGAACACGTCCACGAGCAGCGCGAACCAGCCCTGGTGGCCGAGCCACGGCAGCGTGGCGTCGCGGTCCACCGCCCCGATCATCGCGATCACGATCGTGGGGAAGAGGACGAGGAAGCCCCAGAAGATCGCGGCATGCATCAGGCCCGGACCGAGCCGCTGGAACAGCTTGCGCTGGCCCAGCACGATCTCGGTCTCGTTGCGCGCGCGGCGCGGCAGGTCGCCGGAGCGGTCGACCGGGCTCCCGAGCCGCACGAGCCCGACCAGCAGCCGCGCGCGGCGCGCGAAGAGGCCGCCGCAGACGGCGAGCGCCGCCGCGAGCGCCAGCGCTCCGGCCACGACGTCTATGGCGTGCGCGTCCTTCTCAGCTCGGCGGTGATCGCGGGCACGATCTCGGCCAGGTCGCCGATCACGGCGTAGTCGGCGCTGTTGAGGATCGGCGCCTCGGCGTCGGAGTTGATCGCGAGGATCTTCTTCGCCCCCTTGCAGCCCGCGATGTGCTGCGTCGCGCCGCTGATGCCGCATGCGATGTAGAGATCCGGCGACACCTTCGTGCCCGTCTGCCCGACCTGGTCGGTGTGCGGGCGCCACCCGGCGCTCGTGACCCCGCGCGAGCAGCCGACGGCGGCGTCGAGCAGCCCGGCGAGCTCCTCGAGGATGCCGAACCCGTCCGCCGATCCGACGCCGCGGCCGCCGCTGACCACGACCTTGGCCTCGGCGAGCGAGACGCCCGCCTGGACCGCGTCGACGTGCTCGGCGACCTGGACGAGCAGGTCGGCCGGCTCGAGCGCGGGGGCGAACGGCTCGACGGCCGGCGCGGCGGCGCCGTTCACGGTCGCCGCCGCGACGGTGTGCGGCGCGACGGTGAGGAGCGCCAGCGGGCCGTGCACCCGCGCCTCCTCGAGCAGGCTTCCGCCCCAGCGCACGCGCGTGACGTCGAGGGACGAGGCCGCGCCGGAGGACGAGCCGCCGGACGACGAGGTCGCG
>DATHJG010000089.1:0-3754 GCA_035489875.1 Solirubrobacteraceae bacterium
TGTCCGAGCCGGGCAAGGCGCTCGGGAAGGAGCGCTGGGCCGGAGCGGTCGACGCCGTGGGCGGGCAGACGCTCGCCAACGTGTGCGCGACCACCCGCTACGGCGGGACGGTGGCCGCGTGCGGCAACGCCGGCGGCATGAAGCTCCCGGCCACCGTCGCGCCCTTCATCCTGCGCAGCGTCACCCTCGCCGGCATCGACAGCGTCCACACGCCGCGCGACCGCCGGCTCCAGGCCTGGCAGCGCCTCGGCGCCGACCTCGACCCGACCCTGCTCGACGCCCTCACCGACACGATCGGGTTGAACGACGTGATCGATGCCGCGCAGCGCGTCCTCGACGGCGAGGTCCGCGGGCGCCTGGTCGTCGACACGAGCCGCTGAGCTACGAGGCGATCAAGACGAGCGAGACGTCCCAGAGCCGCTCGGCGTTGTCGGGGTCGAGGGCGTAGGGAGCGACGCCGCCGACGCCCGCCTCGCCGCGCCGGCGGATCACGGGCGCCTCGTTGCAGTCCTCGAAGTAGCGCCCGCCGATCCCCTCGAGCTGCGGTGACGTGGCGAGCAGCACCGACGTGGCCGCTCCCTGCTCGACCGTCTTGAGCGCGCTCCCGGCGTGCCTGAACGTCTCGACCGCCCGCTCGATGTACTCGGCGCCGCCGACGTGGCGCTGCAGCTCGGTCGCGATCCCGCCGGGCATGAGGGCGTTCGCCGTGATCCCGTCCGGCGCCCAGCGCCGCGTCGCCTCGACCGCGAAGAGCACGTTCGCCGTCTTCGACTGCCCGTAGGCGCCGAACGGGTCGTAGTCGCGGAACGCGTAGTCGAGGTCGTCGAAGATCACCGGCGAGCGCTGGTGGCCGCTGGAGCTGACGGAGACGATCCGGGCGTTTCCGGCCGCGGCGAGGGCGTCGTGGAGGCCGAGCGCGAGCGCGAAGTGGCCGAGGTGGTTGGTCGCGAACTGCATCTCGTGGCCGCGGTCCGTCAGGGTCAGCTCCTGGATCGCCATCACGCCGGCGTTGTTGACGAGGATGTCGAGCGGGCCGTCCCACGCTGCGACGAAGGCGGCGATGCTGGCGCCGTCGGTCAGCTCCAGCGGGGCGACCGCGACCTCGTCGTTGCCGGTGCCCGATCGGATCTCGGCGGCGACCTGCTCACCGTCGCCAGTCTTGCGCACGGCGATCGTGACCGCGGCGCCGGCGCCGGCCAGCGCTCGCGCGGTCTCGACGCCGATGCCCGAGGCGGCGCCGGTGACGATCGCCCGCTTCCCGGTGAGGTCGATGCCGGCGACCACGTCAGCCGCGGTCGAATCGAATCCGAAGTGTGTCGTGATGCTGCTGTTCTCCGTCATGGCGCCCACCGTTGCGCGATCGCCGGCGGGACGCAATGTCCCGAGCGCCGCCACCTCGCCCGGCCGGCTGGCCGAGACGACATGTCAGGGCGCCGTCGCTCCGCTGCCTCAGGGCGCCGTGACGCCGTGGCGGCTGAGGTACTCGATGTAGAACGGCCGCAGCAGGTCGGCGACCTCGCCCTGGCCGGCCTCGGTGACATCGTCCACGTGCGCGCTCAGCTGCATCACGTCGGCCTCCGCCTCGTCGAGCTCGCCGGCGGCGGCTTCGGCGGCGGGCAGCAGCCGCACGAGCTCCCAGAAGAAGCGGATGTCGAGGTGGCGCTTCGCGTAGGAGACCGCGCGGTCGTGCAACTCCTGCGATGAGAGGCGCTCGAGCGCTTCGTAGTCAGTCATGGCGTCAAAGAGAGTATGCCGCCCGGCGTTCGTGCATCGCCGGCGGTCGCGGGGAGGGGAACCGGCGCGCTCTGACACGCGTCCGTCTACTTTCCGGATCTCGGTCGAACGCGGGAGGGAACCATGATCCGAGCATTCCGCAGCTTCGTGCTGGCGACGTGGCTGGCGTCGCTCGTCCTGGCCGTGCCGGCGGGCGCGGCGACGCGTGACGTGCTGTTGGTCGGCAACAACTGGGAGGGGACGGCGGACATCGTCGACCCGAAGCGCTTCGTGCGGATCGGGCGGCTGGACATCATCCCCGACCGCGAGCAGCGCATGGCCGAGATCCAGGCCGATCCGGCCGCGTACGGGTACTTCCTCGGCATCCGGCAGCTCGTCGGCGAGGGACACGACCAGTTCGTCGACGACATGTTCACGTCGCCCGACGGCCGGTTCGTCTACGTCTCGCGCCCGAGCTTCGCCGACGTGGTCGGCATCGAGCTGGCGACGGGGAGGATCGCCTGGCGCGTGAGGGTCGACGGCTACCGGGCCGACCACATGGCGATCTCGCCGGACGGCAGCCGCCTGCTGGTGTCGGCCTCGACGGCGAAGCTCGTGGACGTCATCGACCCGCGCATCGGCCAGCTCGTCGGCCGGTTCCCCTCCGGCGACCAGCCGCACGAGAACACGTACTCGCGCGACGGGAAGCTGATCTACCACGCGAGCATCGGCACCGTGTTCACCCCCGCCGACGACCCGCTGCTCGACGCCACCAAGGGCGAGCGCTACTTCCAGGTCGTCGACGCCGAGACCCTGCAGGTGCTGCGGCGGATCAACATGGGGCAGAAGCTCGAGGAGGCCGGCTACCCCAACATGAGCGCGGCGGTCCGGCCGATGGCGCTCTCGCCGGACGAGCGCAAGGTCTACTTCCAGGTGTCGTTCTTCCACGGCTTCGTCGAGTACGACCTCGTCGAGGACCGCGTCCTGCGCCTGGCGCACCTGCCGCTCAGCCAGGAGGCGGCGGCGATGCGGCGCGACGAGTACGTGCTCGACTCCGCCCACCACGGCCTCACGATGAACCCGGAGGGAACCAAGCTGTGCGCGGCCGGGACGATGTCGGACTACGCGGCGATCGTCTCGCGTGCCACGTTCAGCCACCGGATCGTCAACGTGGGCGAGAAGCCCTACTGGGCCACCAACAGCGGCGACGGGCGCTACTGCTTCGTGTCGGTCAGCGGCGACGACCGCGTGTCGGTGATCTCCTACGAGACCGAGGAGGAGGTCGCCCGGATCCCGGTCGGCGACCATCCCCAGCGGATGCGCATGGGCAAGCTGGCGGTCGCCCGCTAGCGCCGGGGGCCGTGCTGCGTCACGGTCAGACCGGTCGGGGCGGGAGCCGGATACGGGAGCTCCTGGAGGCGCCGGTGGAACGCGCGCCCGACCCGTAGCGCGTGCGTCTTCGCGAGCGTGGCTCGGTCCCCGGCGAAGAGCTCGTCGACGGTGCCGAGCCAGAGCTGCAGCCACCGGTCGAAGTGCCCTTTCCGCAATCCGACCTTCGCGTGCAGCTCGGCGTGCGGACGGAACACGCCACCGCTGTAGGACTGGGCTCCGAGCAGGATCGTCTCCCAGAACGACGTGATCTCCGGGACGTGCGCCTCGAGGTCGAGCTTCGCGACGTCGACGAAGATGAAGCCGATGATCGGGTCCTCGAGCGCTCGCCCGTAGAAGGCACGCACGAGCCGCTCGCAGTCGGCACGGGTCTCGATGTCGCGGCGGCCGTCGGGCACACTCATGCCAGCAACTATGGCGTGCCCGTCCGTCCGTGAGCGCGACGTGGTTGCACATCACGGTCCGGTGCGGAGATACTCGGCTCATGGTCTCCACGGTCGCTGTCGGCGTCGACGGATCGGGCACGGCTGCCGAGGCCGTGAAGATGGCGGTCGAGCTCGCTCGGGGCTTCGACGCCCGGCTCGTGCTGCTCAGCGTGTACCGGCATGGCGATGACGCCGGTGCGAGCGAGGCGGACGGTGCCGAGCTGCAG
>DATHJG010000090.1:0-4434 GCA_035489875.1 Solirubrobacteraceae bacterium
CGTGCGAGCCGCCGCCGCCCGGAAGACCTACAGCAGATGACCGAGCCGCCCGAGCCAACCCGCCGCGCCGAGCCGATCTGGCTCGAGCCCTACCCGGACATCCTGCTCGAGGGGATCCCCGACGACGCTCCCGGACCGCAGGCGCGCTACGAGTCCAAAGAGGCGATCGCGCTGGCGTTCATCGCCGGGCTTCAGCATCTCCCGCCGCAGCAGCGCGCCGTGCTCGTGCTGCGCGACGTGCTCGGCTACCGCGCCGACGAGGTCGCGGAGATGCTCGATACCACCGCAGCCTCGGTCAACAGCCTCCTGCGCCGCGCGCGTGCGGCGTTCGAGTCCCGCCTGCCCGCCGCCGGACGCGACCGCGCGCCGCTCCCGAACTCCAAGCGCGAGCGCGACGTCGCCGGCCGCTTCGCCGAGGCCGTCGAGGCGGGCGACATCGACGCCGTCGTCGCCCTGCTCACCGACGACGCCTGGCTGACGATGCCGCCGTGGCCATGGGAGTACCAGGGCCCCACCGCGGCCGGCGCGTTCCTCCGCTTCCTCGAGGGCTGGCGCGGCGCGCCGCTGCGGCTCGTGCCAACGCGTGCGAACGGCCAGCCCGCCTTCGGGTGCTACCGGCCGACCGCACAAACGGACATCGCGCGAGCGTCCTCGTTGGTCGTCCTCACGGTAGAAGGCGACCGGATATCCGCGATGACCTGGTTCACCGACACTAGTGTCTTCCCGCACTTCGGACTGCCGCGGATGCTGCGCTAGGAAGGCGAGCGATGCGCTCGTGGATGAGCCTCGGGACGCCGCGACGCCCGCGGGAGGCAACGCCAGGTGATCGACAAGGCCGCGCCAACGACGGACGCGTGGGCGCCATGTTCGCCGACCGCGATCGAGAGCGATGAGTGGGACGAGGAGCAACGTTTCAAGGCGGCTCACAGGACAGCTGCGAAAGGCGGTGACGCTCGCTTCCCTGCGCGAGCGGTAGCCAGCGTCGTCGCTGACCTCGTGCCCGCTCTGGACGACACGCGGTCGTCTGGGTCGGCGCCGAGGTCGCGCCTGCATTACGCGAAGGGCGAGCGCGTCCGCCAACCCTTTACGTCCGCCGAGTTCCGAGGAAGGCCAATAGCGCTTGGGCACTAGTGCCCAAGCGAGCCGAAATCGGCGGAAATCCGGCGACCGCCCCAAGCTCGACAGCCACCAAAGAGTCCCTGCAAGTCAAAACAATCTGCCCTGCTCCGGCGGTTCGTCAGAATCCCCCCTCATCGCGTTTCACACGCGAAAGGTCGCAGGTTCGAAACCCGCCGCGCCCATCCTCCTCTGAGGCCCGATGCGGCGTGGCGAGTCGATCGGCGCGGCGCCCGGTGACCTCGCAGAGGTGACCTTCGCGCGATCGCCAGATCCGCTCCGCTGGTCAGGAGGCATTCGGTGAGGACGGGTGTGCGGCGTCCTCGCCGAGCGCCGAGGCGAGCTGCAGGCGCGAGGAGATGTCGAGCTTGCGGTAGGCGCTCGCGAGGTGGCTTTGGATGGTCTTGGTCGTCACGAACAGCTCTTGGGCGATCTGCGGGCTGGTCAACCCCCGCGCCGCGAGCTGGGCGACGCGGCGCTCGGCCGGTGTGAGCGCGTCGACCCCGGTGAACGCGGCTCGGCGGGGCCGGGCCCCCGTGGCGCGAAGCTCCTGCCTGGCCTGCTCCGCGAGCGGGACGACCCCCATGACGTCGGCCATCTGCAGAGCCTTCCGCAGCGGCGCTCGGGCATCGGAGCGACGACCGTCACGACGGAGGGCCGCTCCGAGCTCGACCAGAACGTGGGTGCGCATCAGGGCGGCCCGGCTCCCCTCGAGCACCTCGGCCGCCGCGGCGAGGAGATCGATGCGCTCGCGACCGCCGGCAAGCACGGCGGCCGTCCGCATTGACCGAGCGATCGCCCGTGGCACGCCGCTCCACTGCGCCCGCTCGAGCGCCGCCGCCGACAACCGCCGGCCCTCCGCGTGCTCCCCAGGGCCACCGCCGCGAGCGCTGCGGCATCGCGCCAGGGCAGCAGGCCGGGATGGTCGATGCCGAAGCCCGTATCGAGATGGCGTCCGGCTTCGGTGGCGTGTTCGAGCGCCGCCGCGTGGTCGCGCTCCGCGAGCGCCAGCTGTGCCTGCGCGAAGAGCAGCATCGAGCGGTCCATGGACTCGGGCGGGACCGGGGGGATCGCAAGGGCCTCGCGCGCCCCCGCCGCGTCGCCCAGCTCCAGCAGCGCGCGCGCCTTCAGCGAGGCGACCCACGCCAGCCCGCCCGTCCACCCCTCGTCGATGCCGACGCGCGCCTGCTCGAGGTCGGCGAGCGCGTCGGCGACCCTGCCCGCGTAGAACAGCGGTATCGCGCGGTGGAACGTGGCCACGGAGGTGACCAGAGCCGAGCCGAGCGGCCGCGCGGCTTCGACCGCCGCGTCCGCGATCCGCTCGGCCGCTTCGAGCTCGTCCACGCTGCTCAGCGCCTGGACGACGATGCCCATGAGCATGCCGTGGGTGCCCGGATCGACCAGCGGGTCGGCCGCCGTCGCCCCGTCCGCCAGGAGCCGGACGCGCAAGGGGTCCTCGCGGCCGAGGGCGAAGCTGAGCGCCAGGTGGGCCAACAGGCCAGCGTCTTCTGGAAGGTGGCCCTCGCGGGCCGCCTCGGCGAGCGGCGCCAGGCGCTCCTGCGCCTCGGGGTGGAGCGGAGCGCGGAACATGTTGACGGTGAGGTAGTCGGCAAGAACCGCTTGGGCGGTCGGATCATCGGGGTCGACCTCGGCCAGCGCCTCTTGCATGGCGGCTGCGGCGCCGGAGTGGTTTCCGAGTGCGAGCCTCATTCCGGCGACGGCACGAAGCGCGACCGCGCGGACGTCACCGCGTCCGAGCATCGCCAGCGCCTCGACCGCGTGCTCCTCCGCCGCCGTGTCGCCGTGTCGAGCCTCGGCCGCAGCGAGCTCGAGCAGCACGAGCGGGCGCAGGTCCGGCTGCGGGGGCTCGGCCAGAGCGCGGAGCAGGAGCCGCGTGGCCGCTCCCGGATCTCCCTGGGCGAGTGCCGTGCGTCCGGCCTCGCGGAGGATCTCGAGAACCTGAGGGTCGCCATCGGGTCGGCTCACGAGCAGATGAGCGGCGATCTCCTGTGCCGGCGCCGCGTCGGCGACGAGCAGACCGGCGGCCTCACGGTGCATCCGCGCCCGAGCGAACTCCGGAAGGTCGGCGTAGACCGCGGTGGCGATGAGGGGATGGGTGAATCCGAGGGGCTCGCCTCCCGTCAGGATCGCGGCCTCGGCCAGCGCATCCGCCGCTCGCTCCGCCTCGCGGACGTCGACCTCGGCGAGGGCGATGGCATGGCGCAGCCTGGTCCCGCCGCCGAGCACGGCCACGGCCGCGGCGATCCGCGCTGCCGACTCGCCGAGTCTCCCCATGCGCACGAGCAGCGAGTTCAGCACCGAGGCCGGAACGAGCCGTTCGACCTGACTGACCGAGCCCGCCGTCGGGAGGACCGCGTCGGCACGGAGCGACCGCGCCAGCTCCCGGGTCAAGAACGGGTTCCCGCCGCTCACGTGTGCGCACGCCGCGATGAAGGCGGGCTCGGAGCCGGGGAGCTCCGTCCTGACGATGCACCCGACGGCCGACTCGCTCAGCGCCTGGGGTTCCAGGACCATGCTCGCCGGCTGGTCGCGCAGCCGGTCGAGCAGCCCGTCGGTGCCCGCCGTCTCGCCGGTGCGTCGCGCGATGATCATGGCTACCGGCAGCTCCCCGATCCGTGCGGCGAGCTGGGCGAGGAACGTCAGCGAGGGGCGATCCGCCCACTGCCCGTCGTCGATCAGGATCGCAAGCGGCCGCCGGCTGGCCGGGACCCGTGACTCGCCGGTTAGGTTGACGGTCGCCCAGTAGAGCCCGCGAACGAGCGCCTGCGCGTCGTGAGGGACCGGCAGGGACCGGTCCAGCAGCGACCCGGCCAGCGCCGCCTGGCCGGCGAGCGGGTCCTCCCGCTCGCTCTCTCTCACCGCGTGAATCGCAGGTCCGAGCAACTCGATCGCGACCCCGAACGGTACGTCGCGCTCGAGCTCGATCCCCCGACCCTCCAGAAGCCGCAGGCCAGCCGCCCGTGCGGTGGCGGCTGCCGCGGCCAGCAGCCGCGACTTGCCGATCCCCGCAGGGCCTTCGATCATCACCGTGCTGCCCGCCCCGTCAGCGGCGGCGGCGAGCGCGGCCGACAGCGCCTCCAGCTCCCGCTCCCGCTCGAGCAGCTCGTCGGTTGCGGCCGGCACCGGCTGAAACGTCATCACGGCGCCTCGAAGTCGAGGGGTGACATGGGCTCCCGCTCGACCATGGCCCCCTGATCGTAGGGCTGACCAAGGCTGAGCGTCGGCCGCCCGTAAACCTCAGGGTGAGGTGCGGAAAAGATCAGCATGCGTGCCCGGTGCGAACGCGGGCGGGCGGAG
>DATHJG010000091.1:0-4834 GCA_035489875.1 Solirubrobacteraceae bacterium
ACCGAGGCCACGCTGCCGGAGCGGGCGGTGCCGAGCGTCGGGCCGATCGAGTAGGAGAGCTGCTCGATGCCCGCGAGCCGGCCGCGCATGTGGTCGGGGATCGTCTGGTTCCACAGCGTCTGGCGGAAGATGACCGACGACATGTCCGCGGCACCGGCCGCGGCGAGCGCGACGAGCGCCAGCGGCAGCGCGTCGGCGAGGCCGAAGAGGACGATCGCGGCGCCGTAGGCGGCGGCGCTCAGCGCGATCGCCCTGCCGTGCCGGCGCACCTTCCCGATCCAGCCGCTGACCAGTGTGAACAGCACCGAGCCGACCGGGCCGGCGGCGTACAGCGGACCGAGCAGCTGCGGCCCGCCGTAGCGATCGGCGACCGCCGGGAACAGCGCGATCGGGATGCCGAACAGCATTGCGTTGATGTCGACGACGTAGCTCCCGGTCAGCTCCTGGCGCGAGCGGGCGTACCGCAGGCCCTCGCGCACGCGCGCGAAGCTCGGCGGGGCCGCCTCGGGTGGCGGCGGGACCGCGCGCATGCGCGCGAGCGCGGCGAGGGAGACGAGGAACGACGCCGCGTCGACCGCATACGTCGCGCCGAGGCCGGCGGTCGCGATCAGGATGCCGGCCACCGCCGGGCCGGCGATCTGGCCCGCGTTGCCCCGGAAGCCGTCGAGCGCGGACGCGGCGGCGAGCTCCTCGCGCGGCACGAGCCGCGGGAGCATCGCGTCGAGCGGCGGGCGCTGCAGGCCGCCCGCGGCCGACATGCTCGCCGCCACCACGAACAGCACCCACACGTGCGGCTCGGCGAGCAGCGAGTTGGCGACGAGGACCAGCGCGAGGAGGAGCAGGGTGGTGTCGGCGACCAGGACGAGCCGGCGCCGATCGTGCGCGTCGGCGAGCGCGCCGCCCAGCAGCGCGGTGCCGAGCAGCGGAACGAGCTCGGCGAGCCCGAGCAGGCCGACGATCAGCGTCGAGCCCGTGAGGTCGTACACCTGGTACGGGATCGCGACGTACGTGATCATCGATCCCGCGAACGACACGGCCTGCCCGACGTAGAGCAGCCGGAACTCCCGATGCCGCCGCAGCGGCCCGACATCGATCGCGACGGCACGGAGCAGGCGGCGTAGAGCGGTCATCCGCCGTTCACCCGTTATCAAGGCCGAGCAGGCGGCGCAGACCGGTCATGCGCCGCACCTTACGGGCCGCCGGCCGACCGGATGAGGCTGAGAACGCGGCGCGCCGACCGGCGTGCCGCCCCGCCCGGCGGCGCTAGCCTGCGCCGCATGACCGCTCGCTCGCCCGCCCCGTGGCACGCCGCCGCGTGCGACCCATGACCGCTCGCTCGCTCGCCCGCCTGCAGTCCGCCGGCCGGCTGACGCTCGGCGCCGGCCTCGCCGTCGCGCCGGGAACCTTCGCCGGCGCCTGGGTCGGCGGTGCGGCGGATACGCGCGACGGCCAGGCGCTCTCGATCGGCCTCGGTGCGCGCGACGTGGCGATCGCGCTCGGCACGCTGCGCGCGCTCCAACGCCGCCGCGGCGCCGCGGCGTGGCTGCGCGCGGGCCTCGTCGCCGACGCCGCCGACCTCGTCGCGACGCTCCGCGCGCGCGACGACCTGTCGCCGCTCGCCGTCCCCGCGGTCGCGGCGATCGCCGGCGGGTCCGTGCTGCTAGGCGCGTACCTGCTGTCGGCGCTGGACTGAAGCCGTTCAGCCCTTGCCGTAGAGCACGCGCGACCAGATCGTGTGCAGCGTGCGCGCGACGACGGCCCGCTCGGTCGTCGGCTCCCGGCCGAGCGACAGCGTCAGGTAGCGCTCGTTCATCCACACGAGCGCGGTGGCGGTCTCGCGCGGATCGAGCGGCAGGATCCGCCCGGCGGCGACCTCGTGCTCGATGTGCTCCGCCGTGACGTCGACGAAGCTGTTCACGAGCTGGCTGTACGCCTCGTCGACGTCGGGATCGTCGGCCGCGGCGTCGGCCAGTGCCCGCAGCACCGGACCGTGCTCCGCGAACACGGCGACGATCCCCTCCGTCGCCTCGCGTGCGAGCGCCGGCCCGTCCCCCTCGCCCTTGAACCAGCGGTCGGCCATCGTGAACAGCTCGCCGCCGATGTGCTCGACGACGCGCAGCACGAGGTGGTGCCGGTCGCGGAAGTACACGTAGAACGACGGTCGCGACAGGTCGGTGCGCCGCATCACCTCGTCGACGGTCAACTCGCGAAACGGCCGCTCTCGGAGCAGCGCCTCGGCCGCGGCGATGATCTCCTGCTCGGCGACCTCGGGCGTCCGCCGCCGCCGGCGGCGCGGCTGGGAGTCCTGGGGGGCGTTCACGGCCACAAGCTGAGCGTACTCGGCGGGCGACCCTAGAATGACCCTCGCGCGCCCCCATGGTGTAGCGGTTAGCACGCGAGGTTTTCATCCTCGTAGCGGGAGTTCGACTCTCCCTGGGGGTATCCGCCGCGTTCTCAACCCGCAATCCGTCCGATACGCATGCGAACATATGTTCGTGAAGACGGAACA
This sequence comes from Solirubrobacteraceae bacterium, assembly GCA_035489875.1. GTDB lineage: Bacteria > Actinomycetota > Thermoleophilia > Solirubrobacterales > Solirubrobacteraceae > DASQMT01. Next base: position 2,510 of record DATHJG010000091.1, read on the forward strand.
GCGTGAACAGGCTCGGCAGCTGCGACGAGAGCTCGGGCTACCGATCAAGGAGATCGCCGGCCGAGTCGGAGTCTCGGCGAGCTCGGTCAGCCTGTGGGTTCGCGACGTGCCGCTCACGCCAGAGCAAGAAGCTGCGCTGGACGCCCGGAATCCGATCCGGAACGGTCAGCTGACCGGCGCGAGGAACAACAGCCGTCGCCGCCGGACCAGTCGAGAAGCTGCGCAGGAGCACGGTCGTCGCCTTGCGCGTGGAGGGGATCCACTCCATCACTGCGGGTGCATGCTCTACTGGGCCGAGGGCGCGAAGCGGCGCAACGCGGCCCTGCTCACGAACGCCGACCCTGACCTGCTCCTCCTCTTTCGGTGCTTTCTCCGCGAGTGCTACGCCGTGGCCGACGAGCAGATCGCGCTCACGGTGAACTGCCATCTCGGCCACGGGCTGACGATTGAAGAGATCCACGAGTGGTGGCTGGCACGGCTGGATCTGCCGGATGTCTCCCTGCGCACGCCGGCGATCAACCGAGTCTCGTCAGCGTCAAAGCGCCGCAGGGGCCACGTCCTTCCGTACGGCACGGTGTGCCTTGGCGTCCACTCCACGTTCGTCATCCAGAGCATCTACGGCGCGATCCAGGAGTACGCAGGGATCGACCGCCCGGAGTGGCTCGATCTCTAGATGGGCCGTCTGGGACTCGAACCCAGAACCACGGGATTAACCTGCCGCACCGGCTTTCACCGGCCACCCGCGCCATCGGCGCGGGCTTGCGGTCTGGACCATCTCTTCACCCTCGGCCGGTCCCGTTAGGGTGGGCGGCGTATGGCCTCTGAGGGCTCTCCCGCTCCGCGGGGTTGCCTGCTGATCGCCCAATCCCGTGGGATTTTCACCGACGCGAATCGGTACCCAGGGCTCTAAGGGGGTTCCAGCAAATAGCCGCCGACGTACTAGCGGTCTCCCGACTAGCGCTCCTTCCAGAAGTCCCTTGCTCTGCCAATTGAGCTAACGGCCCGTACTGCTGGCTGAGTCTAGTCGCCGGCGCCGCCGCGCCTAGACCGACACGGTGAGGCCGCCGTCGACCAGGAGCGTCGTTCCGGTGATGTAGCTCGCCGGCGCGGAGGCGAGGAAGACCGCCGCCGCCGCCATCTCCTCGACCGTGCCCAGCCGCCCCGCGGGCACCTCGTCGCGCGCCGCCGCCTCGGCCGCCGCGGGGCCGGCCGCGCCGTAGAGCCGGTCGGTGCCGATCCGGCCGGGCAGCACGGTGTTGAGCGTCACGCCGTCCGCCGCGGCCTGCCGCGCGAGCACCTTGAACGCCGCGACCAGCCCGGGCCGGTGCGCGTTGGAGAGCTGGATGCCGGCGATCGGCTCGCGCACCGCCATCGAGCCGACGGCGACGACCCGCCCCCAGCCGCGCGCCCGCATACCCGGCAGCAGGCGCTCCAGGAACGCCATGGGCGAGAGCACGAGCGTGCGATGCGCCGCCTCCCACTGCTCCCGCGTGAACCCGAGCGGATCCGCTCCCGCGGGCGGCCCGCCGGTGTTGGCGATGTAGACGTCGATCGGCCCGAGCGCTTCCTCCACGGACGCGATCACGCCGGGCACCGCGTCGAGGTCCTCGGAGTCGAACACCACGCCGTGGCCGCCGATCCGCTCCGCGGCATCCCGCACGCGGTCGGCGTTCCGCGCCGCAACCGCCACGCGCGCGCCCTCGGCCGCCAGGCCGGACGCGATCCCGAACCCGATCCCCTTCGACCCGCCGGTGACCAGCGCGACCTTGCCGTCGAGCCCGAGATCCATCAGGGGTCCCACCCGTCCATGCGCACCAATGATGCCAGCGGCCGCGCGTCTACGATCACATGCGGCGCGGGCGGTTAGCTCAGATGGTCAGAGCGCTCGCCTTACAAGCGAGAGGTCCCCGGTTCGAACCCGGGACCGCCCATCGGTCCGGAACCGCGCTACGGCGCGGTTTCGTCGTTCAGGAGCCGCCGCGATCATCACGCTCGCCGGTCGGTTGCCCGCAGTGGGGCACTCGCCGGCCGGAGAACTCGGCCCTACTCCTCGCGATCCGGCGACTCCGACTCTAGAGCCAAGTGGCGCCGGGGCGCGATGTGGATCAAAGTTTCACGCGCCGGATCTCCCTCGTGCCGATGCGCCCCTGTAGCGGGGTGACTCGGCGGGCTATTCGATCGCCGACCTTGACGGCGAGTGATCGCGGAAGCGGCGCGCCGCCTTCCCACATTCGCTCGTAGTCACTCTCCTGCAGGGTCAGTTCGGGGATCGGCGCTTCCGCGATCCTGCGGGCGTGAAGCATCAGGTAGGTGCTGCGCCGGGTG
>DATHJG010000092.1:0-2000 GCA_035489875.1 Solirubrobacteraceae bacterium
CGATCGGCAGATCGGGGAACGCGACCGCCACGTCCACGGGCTCGGACGCCGTCGAGTGCAGCAGCGCGGCGAGCCCGTCGCCGATGCGGGACGGCCCGATCGCCAGCACCTCGACGTCGGGGCGGTCGAGCGCGCACAGGCGCCCGCGCGCCGGCAGCCCGCCGTCCGCGTGCCGCGGCGAGGAGAGCACGCCGACCAGCGGCTGGGCGATCGCGCCGGCGGCGCGCGCGCCCGCGCCGCGCCCGGCGCAGACGGCGTAGGCGAACGGCGTCTCGCCGCCCTGGGACGGCGGGAAGTTCGTGTCCCAGCCGTTGTTCATCGCCCACGAGAAGACGGTCGCCGCGCCCGCGGCCCCGGGCTCCACCGTGGGCGGGAACGGCGCGTACGGCAGGTGCAGGTTGCCGATCTGCACGAGCGGCGCCTCGCGCGTGCCCCAGCCGACGCCGCGAGCGCCGTCGTCGAGCGCCACCCAGTGCCGGACGGCGCGCATGTGGACGGCGGAGCCGGGCACGACCTCGTCGCCGTCGCGGTGGACGCCCCCGGTGATCTCGCTGCTCACGCTCGCCGCGTCGAGCGCGAAGGGGAACGCGAAGAACACCGCTTCCTTGTCGGTCGTCGCCGCCTTGTCGAGCACGTAGTGCACGTCGAGCCGGCCGGCGCCGTGCACCAGCCGGAACGTCGTGGTCAGCGACGCGGCGCCGGGCGCGCGCAGCCGGATCGTGGCGCGCTCCTCGAGCGCGCTCGCGCTCCGCGCGACCAGCACGCCGTCGCCCGCGGTCTCGCGCGAGGCGAGCAGCCAGCGGCCGGCCGCGGCGCCGCCGGCCTGGCTCGAGAGGTGGTTGGCGCGCGACGCGGTCCCGTAGCGGTCGTAGACGTACTGGCCGAAGCCGAACGCGCTCGCGCCGTTGACGAGCTCGACGCCGCTCGCCTTGTCGACCAGCGACGCCAGGCATCCGCTCGCGACGTCGAGCCGCGCCGTGAGGCCGTTGCCGTCGAGCTGCGCCGGGTCGCCGGCGTCCGGCTCGGGGACGCCCGCGCCGTCCGGCACGATCGCGTAGCGCGCGAAGCCGCAGGCCGGCACGTCGCGAGCGAGGAACCGCAGCCGCTGCCCGCGCGGCCGGTGCGCGGCGTGCGCCTGCGGGTCGAGCACGCACGGCACGCGCTCGCCGCTCGCCACGTCGACCACGGCGAGCGCGCGCGTGAGCGGCACCCGCGTCTCGAGCGCGAGCAGCTCCACCGCGTCCGTGCGCGCGTACGCGCTCGGGTTGAAGACGAGCACGCCTGCGTACGCGCCGTCCGGCGTGGGGACGTGCCCGGCCAGCCGCGCGCGGGCGCCGTCGATCAGCGCGCCGACGCGCTCGTCGGCGGCGTGGGCGCGCGCCGCCTTCCACTGCCACTGGAGCGCGCCTGCGGCCATCTGCTCCAGCCCGTCGCGCCAGGGGTCGGCGGCGCCCCAGGTGTGCTCGTCGAACAGCGCCATGTCCTCGTAGGCCTGGTCGAGCTCCCCGCGCCAGGCGCCGTCGCGCTCGCCGAGCGCGTCCGCGAACGCGTGCAGCGTCTGCGCGGCGCGCGCGCCGGCCTGCGCGCGGCGGCCGCGGCCGAGCTCGCGCGCGGCCGAGCCGATGCCGTCGGCCCACCAGTCCGCCCAGTCGCCGCCATACGTCGGGATCGTGTCGCCGAGCCGCTCCTCGAGCGCGGCGAACACCTCGCGGTTGGTCGCCATCCGTAGCCGCGGGAACGTCCAGCGCTCGTTCCACTCGCGCACGATCCGCGCCGGCGCCAGGCTCGGCGCGGCGTTGTCGGCGAAGGCGCCCTGCACCCGCAGGTGGAGCAGCTCGTGCCGCTGCGGCGCGCGGGTGAGCTCGGCGCCGCGCTCGATGCCGGTGAGCCAGCCGGAGCCCGGCGGGTACGGGTACGGCTCCGTCGCGAGCGCGAGCAGGTACTCGGGCAGCAGGTCGACGACCGTCTGGTACTCGGCGTCGAAGCCGAGCAGGTTGCCC
>DATHJG010000093.1:0-5477 GCA_035489875.1 Solirubrobacteraceae bacterium
GAGGGCTCCGTCGCCCCGGTGATCACCGAGCACCCCGAGGTGCTGCACGAGAACCGCTTCCTCGCCGTGCGCGACGGGATGCGCGCGCAGTTCATCGACGTCGAGACCGAGACGCGGCGGCCCGCGAGCGACATCCTCGACGAGCTGCTCGCCACGTGCGCGCCGCACGCCGCCGAGCTGGGGTGCGAGGCCGAGCTGGCGGCCGTCGCCGCGCTGGCCGCGGAGCCGGGCGACCACCGCCAGCGCCTGCTCGCCGGCGTCGCGCAGGGGGAGGCGGTCGGGCCGGCGCTCGGGGTGCTCGTCAGCGCGCTCGCCAACGACTTCACGGCGGGCCTTCCAAAGCCCGCCGCGCTGGCCTGACGGGCCGGGGTCAGCGCGTCTCGCTCACGGCCCGCCGCACGTCCACCTCATGCGGGTCGTGCGCGTAGCTCCGGAGCAGGTACGCGAGCCCGGCCGGCCCGCGGCTGCGGCGCCGAGGATCCCGTGGCCGCCGCTCATCCGGCCGGCGCGGCGAGCGCGGCCGGCCCGTTGCCCCGGACCGGCCGCGGCATCCCGCGGGGGGGCGGCCGACTCAGGCAGCGATGGCGAACTCGACGGGCGCATCGCCGCAGGCGAACGCGAGCGCCTCGGACGCCGAGAGGCGCTCCGCGACGGAACCGTCGGCGAAGCGCAGCTCGGCCCAGACCTCGCCGAGCGGGGCATCGACTTCGAAGCGGAGCTCGAGATCGGACTCGAACAGCTCCCGCGCCCGCTCCCACGCGACGTCGATCTGGTGCAGGACCTCAGGCGGTGGCCCGGCGGGCAGATCGGGAGTTGTCGCGAGGAAGCGGGGCATCGGGTGGAGTCCTCTCAGGAAGGCGGTGCGCGCTGCACTCTCTTCATCGGCGTCCGCACACGGCCCGCGATGGGGTGCGCACCCCAAGCGTGCTAACACCCGGCCGGTGAACGCGGGAACGCACGCCGAGATCATCCTCGCCGGCCTACTCCTGACCGTCGCGGCGCTGGTCACGCTCGCCCGCGTCCTCAGCGTGCCGTACCCGATCTTCCTCGTCCTGGGCGGCCTGGCGATCGGCTTCGTCCCCGGCATGCCGGCGATCGAGCTCGAGCCGGACCTCGTGCTGTTGATCTTCCTCCCGCCGCTGCTCTACTCGGCGGCGTTCTTCGCCTCGCTGCGCGAGCTGCGGCGCAACGTCGGGACGATGTCGCTGCTGTCGGTCGGGCTCGTGCTGCTCACCTGCGTCGCGGTCGCGGTCTGCATCCACGCGGTCGTGCCGGACATGTCCTGGGCCGCGGCGTTCGTGCTCGGCGCGATCGTCTCCCCCACCGACCCCGTGGCGGCGACCGCGATCGCGAGCCGGATCGGTGTGCCGCGCCGCGTCGTCGTCGTGGTGGAGGGCGAGTCGCTGATCAACGACGCCACCGCGATCATCGCCTACCGCGTCGCGGTCGTCGCCGTCACCGCCGGCACCTTCAGCGCCTGGGACGCGGGCGGGAAGTTCGTGCTGGGCGCCCTCGGCGGCGTGGCGATCGGCCTGGTCGTCGGCTGGGTCGTCGCCTACGTGCGCGAGCGGCTCGACGACCCGCCCGTCGAGATCACGATCTCGCTGTTCACCGGCTACGCCGCGTACCTGCCGGCGGAGGAGCTGGGCCTCTCCGGCGTCGTCGCCGCCGTCACCGTCGGGCTGTACATGGGCTCCCAGACCAGCCGGGTCACGACCGCGCAGGTACGGATGCAGGGCTTCGCGATGTGGCAGATCCTCGTGTTCCTGCTCAACTCGTTCCTGTTCGTGCTGATCGGGCTCCAGCTCCCGCAGCTGCTCGACGAGCTGCGGGACGCGAACTACGAGACCGCGACCGTGATCGGCTACGGCCTGCTCGCCAGCCTGGTCGTGGTGCTCGCCCGTCTGGTCTGGGTGTACGCGTTCACCTACCTGCCGGGCGGCCTCAAGAGCCGCGACCCGACGGTCCAGAGCGGGAACGTCACGCTCATCGCCTGGATGGGCATGCGGGGCGCGGTCTCGCTCGCCGCGGCGCTCGCGCTCCCCACGACGACCGACGCCGGCGCGCCGTTCGCCGAGCGCCCGCTCATCCTCTTCATCACGTTCTGCGTGATCCTCTTCACGCTGGTCGTCCAGGGCCTGAGCCTGCCGCTCGTCATCCGCGCGGTCGGCGTGGAGCCCGACGACGGCGAGGAGTTCGAGGAGAACAAGGCGCGCAAGCTCGCCGCGCGCGCCGCGCTCGACCGGCTGGACGTGCTCGGCGAGGAGGACTGGACCCGCAACGACACGATCGACCGGATGCGGGCGATGTACCGCTACCGCTACGACCGCTTCGCGGCGCGCTTCATCGACGAGGTCGACGGGGACGCGATCGAGGCGCGGACGTCCGACTACCTGCGCATCGTCGCGTCGGTGATCGAGGCGCAGCGCGAGACGATCGAGGAGCTGCGCCGCGACGGCTCGATCTCCGCCGAGGTCATGCGCCGGGTCGAGCACGAGCTCGACCTCGAGGAGGGTCGCTTCCTCGGCTAGAGCCCGGCCGGGTGGCGCGCGACGAACCCCGCCGTGGAGCGCATCCCGTTCTGCCAGCGCGAGCCGGTCTCGCGCGCGCCGGACGTGTCGAAGCGGATGCCCGCGACGACCATCCACACGTGGCCCTCGTGCGAGTAGATCGTGACCCACTTGCCACGCCCCGGCTCGCCCCACGACATCAGGGGCCCGGACGCGAGCGGCGCCTCCAGGTAGCCGGCGGCGGCGAGCACGAACGACACCGAGCCGGAGCAGTCGTAGCCCTTGTCCACCCACTTGCCGTGGCCGCCGCCCCAGAGGTACGGCGCGCGGGCGATCACGTTGCCCGCCTCGATCATCTGCCGCACGGCCTCCGGCGCCTCGAGCGGTGGAAGCGCGATGCCGTTCGGCAGCGCGGTCGCCTGGTCGATCCCGTCGCCCGCGGTCGAGGGGCGGGAGAGGTCGACGTCAGGTGACGCCGCGCCCGTCGGCTTGGGCGCGTCGGTCGGCGGCGCCTGCTCGACCGGCGCGTCAGGCGCCGCGGCGCCCGTGGCGCCGGCGACCGGCTCCACGATCTTCGCCTCGTGGTCCGCCGGCAGCGGTGGCAGGTCGGCGCGCGCGGGCGGCTTCGCGGCGGCCGGTCGCGGCTCCTCGCCGCAACCCGAGAGCGCCAGCCCGCCGCCGGCGCATGCCAGGACCGCTCCGATCAGTGCCGCGCGTCGCATCTCGGGTATGAGTCGGCGTGCCAAGCGGTCGGCTTGAGGCTAGGAGGCGACGCCCGCGGGCGCGACCGCGGCGAGCGCCTGGCGGAGGTCGTCGACGAGGTCGGCCGCCGCCTCGATCCCGCAGCTCAGCCGCACGAGGTCCGCCGGCACCGCGGCGGAGGAGCCCTCGACGGACTGGTGCGTCATCGCCTGCGGCACCTCGATCAGCGACTCGACGCCGCCGAGCGACTCGGCGAGCGCGAACAGCTTCGTGTGCGCGACGAGCTCGACCGCCTGCGGATGGCGGAAGCTGACCATGCCGGCGAACCCCGGCCAGCGCACGTCGCTCACGCCCGGGTGGTCGCGCAGGAACGCGCTCACCGCCATCCCGTTCTCCGCGTGCGCCGCCATCCGCAGGTGCAGCGTGCGCAGCCCGCGGTGCACGAGGAAGCAGTCGAGCGGGCCGGGCACCGCGCCGATCGAGAGCTGGGTGAAGCGCACCGCCTCGTGCAGCGCCGGGTCCGCCACGATCACCGCGCCGCCGACCGTGTCGGAGTGGCCGCCGAGGTACTTGGTGGTCGAGTGGACGACGGCGCCGGCCCCGCACTCCAGCGGGCGCTGGTTGACCGGGGTGGCGAACGTGTTGTCGACCGCGACGAGCACGTCCGGACCGACCGCGTCGATCACCGCGAGCAGGTCGATCACGTTGAGCGTCGGGTTGGTCGGCGTCTCGACCCAGACGAGCTTCGTGTTGGGCCTGAGCGCGGCGCGGACCGCGTCGACGTCGCGCTGGTCGACCATGTCGTAGGCGACGCCGAAGCGCGCGAGGATCTTGTCGACCAGACGGAACGTGCCGCCGTAGAGGTCGTCGGGGATGATCACGTGGTCGCCGGCGCTGGTGGCCGCCGTGAACAGCGCGTGCGTGGCGGCCATGCCGGACGCGAACGCGCTCGCGTGCCCGCCCTCCAGCTCCCCCAGCGCGTTCTCCAGCGCGCGGCGCGTCGGATTGGCGGCGCGCGAGTAGTCGTAGTCCTCCACGAAGTCGCCCGGAGCGGGCTGCACGTACGTCGAGCTCTGGTGGATCGCGGGGACGACGGAGCCGTACGTCGGGTCTGGCTCGAGTCCGGCGTGGACGGCGCGGGTTGCGAACTCCGTCATGAGACGAGCGACTCCAGCAGGTCGGCGCGCGTGACGATGCCGGTCGGGCGCCCGCCCTCGGTCACCAGCAGCGCCTGGCGGTCGCCGCTCAGCAGCTCGACCGCCTCGCGCACCGGGTCGGCGGCGGCGACGGCGGGGAACGGCGGCTCCATCACGTCGACGATCGGCGTGCCCATGATCCCCGGGTTGTCGGCCGCGTGCTTGAGCAGCCCGCGCTCCCCGATCGAGCCGACCATCGTGCTCGGGTCGGTGTGCGAGACGACCGGGAGCTGGGAGACGCGGTGCTCGTGCAGCAGCGCGATCGCGTCGTTGACCTTCTGCTGCGTCTCGACCACGACGAGCGGCGGGATCTCCCCGGCGGCCTGCTTGGCGCGCAGCACGTCGCCGACGCTGCGGTCGCTCGTGCGCTCCAGCATCCCGTGCGAGGCCATCCAGGTGTCGTTGAAGATCTTCGACAGGTAGGCGCGCCCGCCGTCCGGGAGGATCACGGCGACGAGCGCCTCGGGGTCGTCGATCCCACGCGCGACCTCGAGCGCCGCGTACACGGCGAGCCCGCAGGAGCCGCCGAGCAGCATGCCCTCGGTCTCGGCGAGGCGGCGGGTGGTGAGGAACGAGTCGCGGTCGGACACGCGCACGTAGCGGTCGACGATCGACGGGTCGTAGGTCGCGGGCCAGAAGTCCTCCCCCACGCCCTCGACGAGATAGGGGTGGACCTCGTCGCCGGAGTAGATCGAGCCGACGGGGTCGGCGCCGATGACCTCGATGTCCGGGTTCTGCTCCTTCAAGTAGCGGCCCATGCCGGTGATCGTGCCGCCCGTCCCCACGCCGGCGACGAGGTGCGTGAGCCGCCCGGCCGTCTGGCGCCACAGCTCGGGGCCGGTCGTGTCGTAGTGCGTCTGCGGGTTGGCGGGGTTCTTGTACTGGTTGGGCTGGAACGCGCCGGGGATCTCCTCGGTCAGCCGGTCGGCGACGCGGTAGTAGGACTGCGGCGACTCGGGCGCGACGTCGGTCGGGGCGATGACGACCTCGGCGCCGTACGCACGCAGCAGGTCGATCTTCTCGCGCGACATCTTGTCCGGCATCACGGCGATCACGCGGTAGCCCTTCA
>DATHJG010000094.1:0-5177 GCA_035489875.1 Solirubrobacteraceae bacterium
AAGATCGGCGACAGGTTCGCCTTTGTGGCGCGGGTGAGCCGCAGCCGGTCCTCCTTCGGGCCGGGGTGGGTGCGCTCGTGCGGCCGGATCCGCCCGGGGCCGTAGTCCTCGACGCGCACGCGCGCGAGCAGGCCGTGGCGCGTGCGGCGGCGGCCGTCCGGGCCGGTGTAGTCCTGCTCGAGCGCCCACAGCGCCGGCTCGGGATCGGCGACCACGATGCCGTCCTGGAGCCAGGAGCGCAGCAGGGCGGCGGCGTGGGCGTAGGGGTCGCGGCCAAGCGGGGCCTGCGGCAGGTCGATCTCGACGACGTTGTAGGGCGAGCGGGCGACCAGCGCGGCGCGCTCGGCGGCGTCGATGACGTCGTACGGCGGCGCGGCCACGGGGGCGAGGCCTCCCGTGCGGTCGAGGTCGTAGTGGAGCGCGTGCAGGGGAGTGATGTCGGCCACGGCGGCGGCGGATGGTAGAGCCTCCCCCGCCGCCACCGTGGTCCGACGCGCCTCCCAGCCCGTCCCGAGGGAGCTTTAGCGGCGGACCCCGAAGTCCGCCGTGTACGTGGCGCCGTCCCGCCCGCCGCCGTCGATCGGCGCGCCGAGCGCGATCCCGATCCCGACGTCGCGGAACTGGCGCCGCAGGATGTTCGCCTTGTGGCCGGGGGAGCGCATCCACGCGCCGTGGATCTCCGCGGCCGTCGCGAGGCCGCCGGTGCCCCAGGCGATGTTCTCGCCGAGCGACCAGCCGGCCTCCCGCGCGTAGCCGGCGCCGAGGATGCGGTCGACCATGTCCTCGCCGCCGGGCGCGTCGTGCGAGAAGTAGCCGGCCTCGACCATGTTCGCCGAGTGCCCCTCGGCGGCCTTGCGCAGCTTGGCGTGCTCCTTCAGCGCGGGTAGCCCGCGAGCGCTGCGCTCGCGGTTGTGCAGGCACAGCACGGCGGCCCGGACGGCGGCGAGGTTGGCGGCGTCCGGGACGAGATCGGCGTTCTCGCACGCCGCGCCGCGGTTTGCGCTCGCGGCGCCGGCCGGCAGCGCCAGCAGCGCGCACAGGACGGCGGCGCAGAGCGCGAGCAGCGGACGCGAAGACCTGGCGTGAGCCATACACGCGGTCCATCGGCACGGACTCGGCTCCCCATAACGCCGCGCGCCCGCTTCTCGACGCACGTACGGCTGCTCATCGGGGCGGCCGGATTCGAACCGGCGGTCTCAGCGACCCAAACGCTGCGCGATAACCAGGCTTCGCTACGCCCCGAGTCAGGCCATTCTAGGTCCAGCCCGTCCGGAGGCGTCAGCCAAGCTCTGCGACCAGGTCCGCGACCGAGTCGACGATCCGCGACGCGCGGAACGGGAAGCGCTCGGCCTCCGCGCGGGTCGTGACGCCGGTGAGCACGAGGATCGTCTCCAGCCCCGCCTCCAGGCCGGAGATGACGTCGGTGTCCATGCGGTCGCCGATCATTGCCGTGTCCTCCGAGTGCGCCTCGATCGCGTTGAGCGCGGAGCGCATCATCAGCGGGTTCGGCTTGCCGACGAAGTACGGCTGGACGCCGGTGGCGCGGCTGATCAGCGCGGCGACCGAGCCGGTGGCGGGCGTCGGTCCGTCGGGCGACGGCCCGGTCGGGTCCGGGTTGGTGGCGATGAAGCGCGCGCCCGCGTCGATGAGGCGGATCGCGCGGGTCAGCCGCTCGAACGAGTACGTGCGCGTCTCGCCGAGCACGACGTAGTCGGGATCGCGCTCCGTCAGCGTGTAGCCGGACGAGTGCAGCGCGGTGGTGAGCCCGGCCTCGCCGATCACGAACGCCGAGCCGCCGGGGCGCTGGTCCTCGAGGAAGCGCGCGGTCGCCAGCGCGGAGGTCCAGATCGACTCCTCGGGCACGTCGAGCCCGCTCGCGCGCAGCCGCGCCGCGAGGTCGCGGCGCGTGTAGATCGAGTTGTTGGTGAGGACGAGGAACGGCGTGCCGCGCTCGCGCAGGCGGGCGATGAGCTCCGCCGCGCCCGGGATCGCGGTCTCCTCGTGCACGAGCACGCCGTCCATGTCCATCAGCCACGAGCGGATCGCGCGGTCGCCCACGGCGCGAGAGGTTACGTGAGCACGACGCACCCACGTGCCCTGAGGCGCTCCGCGGCGGGCGGCGGGTCGAGCATGCGGTTCCAGCGCAGGTCGAGCTTCTCCAGCGCGGGAAGGTCGCCGAGCGCATCGGGCAGGGCGTGCAGCCGGTTCGCGCGCAGGTCGAGGACCCGGAGACGGTGCAGTTGCGCGATCGACTCCGGCAGCGCGGTGAGCGCGTTGGCGCGCAGGTCCAGGTGGCGCAGCTCGCCCAGCTCGCCGATCGTGTCGGGCAGCGCCGCGACGCGGTTGTCGAGCAGGTGCAGCTCGCGCAGGTCGTGCAGCCGGCCGATCGCCTCCGGCAGCGCGGTCAGCGCGTTGCGGTAGAGGCGGAGCTCGACGAGCCGATCGAGCTCGCCGATCCAGCCAGGCAGCTCGGTCAGGCCGTTGTCGGTCGCGCCGAGGTAGCGCAGCTCACGCAGCCCGCGCACCGGCTCGGGCAGCACGGCGAGGCGGTTGTCGGCGAGGTAGAGGACCTCGAGCCGCGCGAGGCGGGCGAAGCTCGGCGGGAGCGCGGTCAGCCGGTTGTGGCCGAGGTCGAGCACGCGCAGCTCGGTCAGGTCGCCGAGCGCTTCCGGCACGTCCACGAGCTGCAGCTCGTGGACGTAGAGCCGGCGCAGGCGGGTGATCGCGGTCACGGCGGGAGGGATGCCGGGCAGCGGGTTCTCCCCGATCGACAGCGACTCGAGCGCGGGCAGCTCGCTCAGCCACTCCGGGAGCGTCGTGAGGCGGTTGGCGCGGACGTCGAGGTGGCGCACCCGCGGCGGCTCGCGCAGCGATTCCGGCAGCGCGGTCAGCCCGCGGCCGTCCAGGTAGAGCGCGTCCTCCATCCGGCCGGACGCTAGCGTGACGCCGATCACAGACCCGTGCCCGTCGCCGGGGCGCGGGGTAGGTTGCCGTACATGCTGGAAACCGGTGAGCACGAGCTGACGCTGCACGGCAACCGCGTGCGGTACCTGAGCGCCGGGTCCGGTCCGCCGGTCCTGCTCATCCACGGCATCACGTCCAGCGCGGACACGTGGGCGGCCGCGATCTCCGGCCTGGCGCGCCGGCACACCGTGATCGCGCCCGACCTGCTCGGCCACGGCGGGTCGGCCAAGCCGCGCGGCGACTACTCGCTCGGCGCCTACGCGAGCGGCGTGCGCGACCTGCTCGCCGCGCTCGGCCACGACCAGGTCAGCGTCGTCGGGCACTCGCTCGGCGGCGGCGTCGCGATGCAGTTCGCCTACCAGTTCCCGGAGCGCACGGAGCGGCTCGCGTTGATCTCCTCCGGCGGGCTGGGGCGCGAGGTCAACCTGCTGCTCCGCGCCGCGGCGCTCCCGGGCGCCGAGCTCGTGCTCCCGCTGCTCGTGCCCGGCTGGCTCGGCCGCGCGGTCGGCGGCGCCGGCTGGGCGGGCGCGCGGCTGGGGCTGCGCGCCCGGCCGGACCTGGGGGAGGTGGTGCGCGGCTTCCTCTCGCTCAACGACGCCGAGGCGCGCGCCGCGTTCCTCCACACCCTGCGGGCGGTGATCGATTCCGGCGGCCAGCGCGTGAGCGGGCACGATCGGCTCTACCTCGCCGCCAACCTGCCGACGCTGCTCGTGTGGGGCGAGCGGGATCCGATCATCCCCGTCGCCCACGCGCACGCCGCGCACGCCGCGATGCCCGGCAGCCGGCTGGAGCTCTTCGAGGACTCCGGGCACTTCCCGCACATGGACGACACGGTGCGGTTCGTCGCGGTGATGCGCGACTTCCTCGAGACGACCGAGCCCGCGAAGCTCGATCCCGAGACGCTGCGCTCGCGCATCCTCGAGGGCGCGCCGCTCGCGGCCTGAGGGCATCATGGGGCGGGTGGAGCGCATCTCCGCCCGCAACAGCGCCGGCTACGACGCGCCGATCGGCCTCACCGCCGACCCGGTCGTCTTCACGCTGGTCGGCGACCGGTTGAGCGTGCTGCTCGCGCGCCGGCTGGAGGAGCCGCAACGGGGCCTGTTCGCGCTGCCCGGCGGGTTCGTCGGGACCGAGGAGTCCCCCGCGCAGACCGCCGAGCGCAAGCTGCGGGAGAAGACCGGCGTCGGCTCCGTCCACCTCGAGCAGCTGCGCACCTACGCCGACCCGCGGCGCGACCCGCGCGGCTGGCTCCCCTCGATCGCCTACCTCGCGCTGGTCCGGCCGGAGGAGCTGCCCGAGGAGGGCCCTGCGGAACGCGAGGCGTCCTGGCATCCGGTCGACGACCTGCCGGAGCTCGCGCTCGACCACGAGACGATCGTCGACGACGGGCTCTGGCGGCTACGCGCGCGGGTGACGGAGAAGACCTGGTTCCTGCGCGTGGCGGGCGCGCTGCTGCCGGGTGAGTTCACGCTGGGGCAGGCGCAGCGGCTGTACGAGGCGCTGCGCGGCGAGGCGGTCGACGCCGCGAACTTCCGCCGCGACGTCAGGGCGACCGCGCTGCTCGTCGACACGGGCGAGCTGCACTCCGACGGGCCGGGGCGGCCGGGGCGGCTGTACCGGCGGCTGTAGGCGAGGCGCCGCGCGAACAGCTACCCGCGGTCGAAGCGTGCGTGGACGCGCAGGATCGCGCCGGCGAGCGCCCGTTGCACGCGAGGGGGCGACGACGTGGCGTGCGCCTCGCCGTCGAAGTCGAGGATCAGGTGCGCGCCCGCGACGGGCCGCGGCCACCCGTTGCGGAGGAACTGCCCGTCCCGGTCCATCGCGACGAGCCGCTCCAGCCACGCCTCGGTCCGCCCGGCGGGGCGGATCTGGACCCGCACGCGACCGGGTCCGTCACCCGCCGCGCCATGGCTGTGCCTCTGACCGGCGGGCGTCTCGTACGTGTCGCCGGGCGCGAGCGTCGTCTCGACGCCGCCGCGCCTGATCCGCATCCCGCCCTCGATCACCTCGTGCCGCTCGGTCTGGCGGGGGTGCACGTGGGGCTGGGTGATGAAGCCCTGCGGCCGGCCGATCAGGTCGAACTCGAGCATCTCGCCGCCGGTCTCGGCGGTCGTGCGACGGAACTCGATCTGCACCCCGAGGCTCGGAGCGTCCAGCACCTCTCCCGGCTTGGCCATCGTCGCAGCACCTCCGCGCTGATCCGTTGCGCCTCC